>CAJMOL010000045.1 GCA_905215095.1 uncultured bacterium
CAGCCTGGCAGCACTCGACAGCTCCGACGAAAAGGCAGCCGAGCAGCTCGCAGAAGTCCCCGCCATCAAAGCTGCACTTGCCTAAAAAGGCCTGCACCCTGGCGGTTGCGGTACCGCCCGAATGCAGGCCATAAACTCAAGCAAAAACGCTAACGCAGATACGCTTTCGCGTTGCCCAAGCTGTACGCAATCGTCGAGCCGTTGTGCAGCAGCGATGACGCTTGCGGGGTAATCGCGCCGGTAATGCCCAGCGCCAGGAGCGCCGAGTTGGTGAGCATCACCTTAGAGTAGGAGCTCGTCAGACGATCAACGAGGCCCTGGCTCATGCGGCGCAGGCGCACGATCGCGGCCAGATCTGTATCGGTCAGGATGATATCGGCGACCTCCTTGGCGATGTCGCTTCCGCCACCCATCGCCAGGCCTACGTCGGCCAAACCGAGCGCCGGCGAATCGTTGACGCCGTCGCCTACCATGGCAACGTGGCGCCCCTCACTCTTAATGCGCTCCACATAAGCGTACTTGTCCTCGGGCAGTAGCTCGGCCTTAAACTCGTCGACACCTGCCTCGCGAGCAATGCGCTCGGCCGTGCGCTCGGAGTCGCCCGTGAGCATGACCACGTGCTTGACGCCCAGCGCATGCAGGTCGGCGATAGCCTCGCGCACACCGGGTTTGAGCGGGTCCTCGATACCGAGCACGCCCACGACCGTGCCGTCGACCGCCAGATACAGCGGCGACAGACCCTGCATCTGGGACTCGATGCGCTCCTTGATGTCGGATTCGAGCTGTGCGCCCTCGTCCTCAAACACAAAATGTGCCGAGCCAATAATTGCGCGACGACCCTCGATGGACGAGGCAATGCCGTGTGCCACGATGTACTCGACCGCAGCGTGACGCTCGCGGTGCTCGAGTCCACGCTCGCGAGCAGCGTTGACGACGGCACGCGCCACCGGATGCGGGAAATGCTCCTCCAAACAGGCGGAAAGGCGCAGAACCTCGTCCTCGCTCCAGCCATCGGTGGTGAGTACGCAAGCCAGGCGCGGCTGCGCCTCGGTGAGCGTGCCGGTCTTATCAAACACAATGGTATCGGCCTTGGCAAACGACTCAAAGTACTTGGCGCCCTTGACCATGACGCCCATCTTGGCAGCGTCGCTCATGGCAGTCATGACGGCGACGGAACCCGTGAGCTTGAGTGCGCACGAGTAGTCGACCATCAGCGCCGCCGAGGTCTTAATGAGGCTACGCGTGGTGAGAGCGACAAGGCCCGCGAGCAGGAAGTTCCACGGGACGATCTTGTTGGCGAGGTCTTCCATGTGCGACTGGCCCTCAGACTTGAGCGAGTCGGCCGCCTGCACGAGCGAGACGATCGAGCGCAGCTTGGTCTGAGCCGTGTTGGCGCGCACACGCACCAAGATGCTGCCGTCCTCGACGACAGTTCCAGCAAACACATCGTCGCCTGCGCTGCGCTCGACGGCAAGCGGCTCGCCGGTCAGGGTCGCCTGGTTGACCATGGCGCTTCCCTGCTCGACAACACCGTCGATGCAAATGGACATGCCAGTGCGCACGGCGACCAGATCGCCGGGCTCAAGCTCGGTGGCGGCAACGCTCACCTCGGTGTCGCCGACGACCTTTTGCGCCTTGTCGGGCACATCGAGCAGCGAGTTGATGAGCTCGTTTTCGCTCATGGCGCGGGTGTAGTCCTCGAGCAGCTCGCCCACGTTGAGCAGGAACATCGTCTGCCCCGCGGTATCGACATCACGTTTGACAAACGAGATACCGATGGCCGAAGCGTCGAGCACGGGAACGGTCAGGCGCGGCTGCGAGAGCTCGTGGAGAGCGGCGCGCAAAAAGGTCATGTAACCGGCCACGACAAACACCGCACGCAGAGGCGTCGGCAAGAACCAGCGACGCGCGTAATGGGCGCCGATGAGTGTCGCCAGGTCCATAACGAGTTTGTGCTTGCGCGGCTCGAGTTGCATCACGTAACCCGACTTGGCATCGGCGATGGCTTGAGCATCGAGTGCGCCCAAGGCGTCGAGCACGCTCGCACGACACTGCTCGTCATATTCGAGCGCCATCTGGCCAATACGGCCATATACGCGCACTTTGCGCACGCCGTCGATTTCGCCGCCAAGCTTAAGAAGTGCATCGAGATCGCTCTCTGGCACAGGACCCGCCAACTGAAGACGGGTCCTGCCGGGGATCTCGCTAATAATCGAGAATCTCATAGTTTGTGCCTGGGAGCGTTACTCGGCTGCCTCGTCAGCAGCGGCCTCGCTCTGGGTGATGTAGGCAGCCTCGGCAACCATGTCGTCGACATTAGCCTTGGCCTGCTCGACCATGTCCTGGTAGCAGTTCTTGACGCGCATACCGCACGCGATGCCCTGCACGCAGGCGTTCTTTACCGGAGCGCTGGTGAGCAGCTTGATGCCGGCCGTACCAAGCAGAAAACCGCCACCGACAAGCAGGGTGTTAAACGTCGACTTCTTCATGTTGCTTCTCCCTTTTGCCGCACAAGCGCGGCATGGTGCCTTAGCACCCGAGTTCATTAGTTTGCTCGAGCACGCTTTTGAGAACAGTTTAGTATAACTATTTGGTCAACAATGGCTAACTTTTTGGAAACTATGGGGATGGACTCAATATGACAAAGGGACTGTCCCTTTGTCATATTCCTACAGCTGCCAGGCAGCCGCTTCCTTTTGCAGCGCAACCATGCGGGCGAATTCTCCACCTGCCGCCTTGAGCTGCGCCGGGGTGCCCTGCTCGGCAACCACACCATCCTTGAGCACAACGATTTTGTCGGCATTTTCCACCGTACGCATACGGTGGGCAATAACGATAACCGTCTTGCCTGCAAGCAAACGGGAGAGCGCCTGCTGCACCACGGTCTCGTTCTCCACGTCTAAGCTCGCCGTCGCCTCGTCCAACAGCACGATAGGCGCGTCTTTGAGCAGCGCGCGGGCGATAGAGATGCGCTGGCGCTCGCCGCCGGAGAGTTTGGAGCCGTTCTCACCGATCATGGTGTCGTAGCCCTGCGGCATGCGGCTCACAAACTCGTCGCAGTTGGCGGCACGCGCGGCCGCAAGCACTTCCTCATCGGTGGCATCACGACGCCCGAGGCGGATGTTTCCCATCACCGTGTCGTCAAAGAGCAGCACGTCTTGGAACACAATGGCGTAGTCGCGCAGCAGCACCTCGGGATCAACGCCCGCAACATCCACGCCACCCACGGTGACCGTGCCTTTGGTGGCATCCCAAAAGCGCGCGGCCAGGCGGCTCACCGTAGACTTACCGGAACCCGAAGGACCGACCAGCGCCGTAACTTCGCCTTCCTTGGCGGTAAAGCTCACATCGGTAAGAACCTTCTCGCCGGCGCGGCCGTCCTCGCCCGCACCATAGCCAAATGCCACGTGATCGAACACCACATCGTGGCCCACGGGCTCAAATTTCTCGCTGCCCCGCGCCACAGGCTCTTCCATGATGGAACGCATGCGCTTGGCAGACGACTCGGCGGCAAACAGCTCGGACATTAACATTAACGCTTGGTCAAAGGGTGCATAGATACGGCTCACCATAAGCAGAAAGGCAAACATCACCAAAAAGTCGACCTGCCCGGAGGCGACCACCGCGGCGCCCGTGACCAGCGTGGTGGCAATGCCCAGACGCAGGATGGCAAAGGCGGAGTTGACCAAAAGCCCGTTAACGAGTTCTCCCTTAGTGGTCTCGCGCTCCTCGGCATCAATCACGGCGCCGAGTCCCTCAAGATAATGGGCCTCCTGGTTGGTGGCGCGGATCTCGCGCACACAATCGAGCGTCTCCTGGATCGCCTCAGTGACTTTGACCTTCTCGGCGCGAACACGGTCGAACACCGGGACCATGGGGCCGCGTGTTAGATACAGCACGGCAAAGGCCACGGGAACGCTCCAAAACGCCGCGATCGCCAGCTGCCAGCAAAAGAACAGCGACGCCACGAACACAATGGCGCTTGCGATGATGGCACCCCAAAGCTCTCCCAGCACGTGGCTGTAGGCGTGCTCCATGGCCTGGACGTCACCCATGATGGTCTCGGTTAAATCGGCCAGATCACGACGACCAAAAAACGACAGCGGCAGTTTGCGCAAGCGCTCGGCGATCTCCATACGCTGCTTGCCGCACTCCTCGTAAAAGATGCAGTAGGTGTAGTAATACTGCTGCCAGTTAGAGGCAAAGAGCAACACGAAAAAGACCAGGAGGCCGCCCACGATCGGCAGGGCATCCGGCAGGTCAGCCCCGCTGGTGAGATGCTCGACAAAGCCGGCCATAACCAGGAATAAAAAGCCCATGCCGGCCATGGTAATGAGATTGGTAAGCGTGGTCCAGAAAATGCCGCGTTTTACGCCGGCGACGCCTTTATCGGATAGGAAATACTTCTTTTGGAATGAGGCGAACATTTAGGCCTCGCCTCCCTTCGTGACGGCGGCATCCGCGGTCGCTGCAGTGATTTTCCAGCTCGCGGCCTGTTCGTATTCGGCCCACATCTTGGCATACAGGCCATTTTGGGACAGCAACTCGGCATGGGTACCCGACTCCTGCACGCTGCCCTGGTTGAGCACCACGATTTGGTCTGCGCCCACTACAGTCGAGAGTCGGTGCGCAATCATAATGACCGTGCGACCCGCCGCCAGCTTGCTAAAGGCGCGCTGGATGAGCGCCTCGTTCTCGGGATCGGCAAACGCCGTGGCCTCATCGAGCACCACGATAGGCGCGTCTTTAAGGATCGCGCGGGCGAGTGCCACGCGCTGGACCTCGCCGCCCGAAAGATATGCTCCGCCGGCACCGAGCATGGTATTGATGCCCTGTGGGAGCTTGGCCACAATGTCGTCGCACTGAGCTGCGGAGAGGGCCGCACGCACTTCGTCGTCAGTTGCCGTAGGCTTGGAGGCGCGCACGTTATCGGCAAGTGTTTGCCGGAACAGCTGGTTGGTCTGGAACACGAAGGCGACCTGGTCCATAAGCTCGTGCGGATCCATATCGCGAACGTCCACACCGCCTACGAGCACTCGACCCGAGGAAACATCCCAAAAACGCGGGATCAGGCTTGCGCAGGTTGACTTACCGCCACCCGAGGGACCCACCAGGGCGAGGGTGCTACCCGCGGGAACGCTAAAACTCGCATGGTTGACGGCAGGCGCTTCGGCGCCCTCGTAGGTAAAGCTCACATCCTCAAATCGCACGTCGCTGCCGGCAGGGTGCTTGGGTTGGGCGGGCACGGAGAGCTGCTTGGAATCCATGATGCTTCGGATACGCGCCAGCGAATCGGCACTCATTTGAGACGCCTCGCCCACAAACATAAGCTTGGTCATGGCTGTGGGCACCACGGCCGAAAAAATCGCGTAGAAGGTGAAGTTGGCCAAAAAGTGCGCAAAATCCGTCTCGCCCGGAGCTAGCAGCAACGCCACCGGCAAAAAGAATGCCACAAGACCATTGAGCGCGGTAAGGTTGAGTACCTGCGGACCTCGGCAGAACGTGCCCGCATAGTTTTGTGCCATGTCGGCGTATTCGGCGATCGCATCGTGGAAAGCCTTAAAGGAGTAGACCGTCTGCTGAAACACCTTGACCACGGGGATGCCGCGTACGTATTCGGTGCCCGTCTTGTTCATTTTGACTAGTGCACCCATGTAGGCCTTCATAAACTCGGCGCCTTTGCCGCTCATCATGGTAGCCATGGCGCCAAACGAAATGACCACCGAGATGAGGCATGCCGCGCCCAAGCGCCAATCCAAGGCGAAAAGCAGCACGAGCAGACCTGCGACCATGGCGGCGGCGCCTGCGATATCGGGCAGCATGTGTGCGAGCAAAGTCTCGGTGGAGGCGGCGCACCCGTCTACAATGCGGCGCAGCTCACCGGTGGCATGCGTGTCAAAGTAGCCGAGCGGCAGCTTAAGCAAGTGCTCGCTCGTGGCTTTGCGGATATTGGACGCGCAGCGAAACGCAGACAGGTGGGTGCACATGAGCCCCACGAAATAAGCTACGATGCTTGCCAGGGCAAAACCCACGGCCCACCAGCCATACATCGCGATATCGGTGGCTTCGCTCCAGTTAGGTGCCACAGCGATAAGGTCTCGCGCGACAAGCCAAATGCACACGTACGGGCCAAAGCTCAGCAGCTGCGAGAGCGCCGAGAGCGCCATGCCCAAATACGTTAGGAATTTACGGTCACCGGCAAATGCAAGCAGCTCGCCGATACCGCCGCCTTCCCTTTTTGATCCCTTTGCCATGAGGTTCCCTTCTGACGGCTTGAGAGTTAACCTCAATCAACTTATCATTGATATGTTAACCAAGGCACACAATCGAGCCAGGCGTGGACGTTTCCGCAAAGGAAGGGGACGCTTTTGCAAATACGGCGGACAGCGACCGACATAACCGAGCTCTACGCACCGCAATTTGAGCAGTTTGGCCTGGAGCTTACCGGCAAGGGCGCCGTCTTTACCGGCGAGGTGGCAAACGACCGGGCGCACGGCCGCGCATGGATCATGCCTCTCTCCCCTGCCTGCATCGTCATGGAGCATTTCATCACCCCGACGCACGATATGTACCTGGCCGAATACACACCCGAGCCATACGCCTGCGTGAGCGAAGTCAGCGCGCCCACACTTACATGCATGCCCGAGGCTGGCATAACGCCCGCGAACCTCAAACCATTGCATGGACCGTGGCCAAACAATGCCGTTTGCAGCTTTATCCAAGATAGCTGTGGCGAGGAATTAAGCCCGCTGTTTGCGGGGGAGCTCTATCACTCATGCTCGGTGCTCTTTTTGCCTGGATATTTTGACGAACTGGAGCACCGCTATCCCACCGAGTTCGCGGGAATCTTTGAGGCGTTTGCCGAGCCATGGCACGAGGAAGCGGCGTCTGCCATCTGCCACACGCTGCGCCGGATTAACGAGGACCGCGCGCGCACCGTAGGCGGACACGTCTATATGCAGGGCATCGTGGAGACCATGGTCGCGGAGCTCGCCTGTTCGCGCGCGGCCCACAAGCAGGCGCGGCAGGCGGCAGACACACGCGTCAGCATAACCATTGCCGAAGAAGCAACGGCAATGATTGAGCACGCGCTCGACAAAGGCAGACGTGTGGGTATCAACGAGGTAGCCGAGAGGCTCTACACAAGCCGCTCCAAGCTATGTGCCACCTTTAAGGCCCAAACTGGCGAGTCCCTGGGCGCCTACATTCGCAGACGCCGTATGGAGCGAGCACAGGACCTTTTGGCCGATAGCGCGCTTACGATAGCGCAGGTGGCAGAGCGGCTCGACTACCCTCAGCAGGCCGCCTTCGCCCAAGCCTTCAAACAATACACCGGCATGACACCCACGGCTTGGCGAAGCAAGCATCGCTAAGTCCCAAGCTCCCTGGCCGTAACGGAGCGATTAATTAGCCGCCGCCCGTCAGCTCACCCAGGATCTAAACGTCAAGATGCGCACAATCAAGCGCCTTTTTGATAAGAGGGACAGATCGATCAGCCAAATACAACGGAATGTTGAGCACCCCGTCGTCGAGCTTTAGGTTCTTAAGTGAGTAGCGGACCCTCAATGGAGTCGTCTCCGCATGCTTGTCGGCATAGTACTTAAGGCTCTTGGAATGAACGACCTCTCCCGATTTGACCTCGACGGGAACGATTTCGTTTCCGACTTGAATCAAAAAATCGACTTCGTGCTTCGGCTTCTCGTTTGTCCAATAACGCGGAGCAGCATCTAACTGTGAAAGTAATGCCTGAAGCACATAGTTCTCGGCGAACGAACCTTTGAACTCCGAAAATATCGCATCCGAGATGGCAAAAGCGGACGCATCCAGCCTTGCCATGCGGCGCAGCAAGCCGACATCAAGACAGTAGACTTTAAATGCCTTGAGGTCATCGTACGCAGAGAGCGGCACACCACCGGCGGCATTAAGGCGAACCGCCGTAATGAGCCCAGCATCGGCAAGCCATTCCAGAGCATCCTCGTATTCTCGAGCACGAGCCCCCTCGCGCACCGCACCCCAAACGAACTTTTTGTTCTCGCGCGCCAACTGAGCTGGAATCGAGTTCCATATTTGCGAAAGCTTGGCGAACTGCGCACGGCCACCATGCTTGGCAAAATCGCGCTCGTAGGAATCCAAGAGATCAGACAACACCTTATCGACCTGAACGATATCGCCCGTCTCCACCCACCGGCCAAGAGCCTCTGGCATGCCACCGCATGCAAAATAACGACGAAGATGCTCGACGAGACGGACATGGAAGAAATCGGGCACTGTCTCGATCTGATCCAGGCCGCCAAGGTATTCGTCGTAGTTTGCAGCGCCCTCGGCTTTCAGAAACTCGGAAAAGCTCATGGGGCGCATCTCCATGAACTCGACCTTTCCCACCGGAAAAGCGCTGGTCTCACGGGACAAGCAAACGCCCAACAAAGACCCTGCGCATGCGACGTGATACTCGGGGGCCTCGTCACAGAAGTATTTAAGGGCGCCGACTGCAGAAGGACAATCCTGGATCTCGTCAATAATAAGCAGCGTTTCGCCGGGATCGATAGGCTGTCCAAGTGCCAGGGAAAGGTTTGAGATGATCCGTCGAGGATCGCGCGTACCTTCGAAAAACTGAGCGTACTCGCTCTGTACCCCAGGTGACGGCTCCTCGAGCGTCAGATACACAAAATTGCGGTACGAGGTTCGTCCGAACTCCTTAAGCGCCCATGTCTTTCCAACCTGGCGCGCCCCCTTAAGAATAAGCGGCTTACGATATTCCGACGCTTTCCAAGCGTTAAGCTTGGCAATGACATCTCGCTGCATGACCGAACCTTCCGCAAAGAAACTTCCGTAAACGTGATATTTCCCACATTTTACCCTAGGTAAAATGTGACATTTATCACATTTACGGAAGTTTTAAGTTCATTTCGCCACACTTTCATCACATTGAAAAGTCGGAGGCGCATTTTGCGCCTCCGTCACCATCTTTCCTATCAGCCCGCCTGACCCGAACGGCCGAGTCGTCACGGAACCAGGGAGCCCCGGCAGGGCGGGTGCTTGCTCAAAATGAGTTCCGCACGCAAAGAAGGCCACTTAATGTGGCCTTCGTCTTGCGCAGGAC
>CAJMOL010000046.1 GCA_905215095.1 uncultured bacterium
GATTCGAGCGATTGTTGAGTTGCAAGTGACATGGGATGCCTTTCGTTGGGCGCCATACGGCGCAGGGCTATGGGTGCAGGGACGCGACGACCGCGGGTCAGCTAGACCGTCTGGAGCTTCTCGACCTCGTCGAGGTTCTCGGTCAGGCGTGCCGCAAAGGTCGAAAGCGGGTGCGGGTGCGTATCGAACTCGTAAGCCGTCTCGGTGGAGTGGATCACGGTACCGACGCCAGCATCGGTCAGCAGCTCCAGCAGCAGCGAGTGCGGCGTCGTGCCGTTGATGATGTGGGCTCGGAACACACCGGCGGCAAGCGCATCGACAGCGGCGCGTAGCTTGGGAATCATGCCTTTGTCGACCTCGCCCCCATAGAGCATCTCATTAACCTCGTCGAGCGTCAGGTTGGAGATGAGCGAATCCTTGTCGCTAAAGTCCTTGTACAGGCCATCGACGTCGGTAAGGAAGATCACCTTATGCGCGTGGAGCGCCGCCGCGACGGCACCGGCGGCGGTATCGGCGTTGATGTTGAAGAAACCGCCGTCCTCCCCCGCCGCGACGGTAGCGATGACGGGGATGTACTCGCTATCGAGTAAGCGCTCGATATAGTCGGTGTTGACGTGCGTCACTTTGCCCACGCGACCGAGCTCGGGGTCGAGCGACTCGGCGATGAGCGTGCCGGCATCGCTGCCCGACACGCCCACGGCCAGGTTGCCGTGGTGGTTGATGGCAGCAACCAGCTCCTGGTTAACCTTGCCGCCCAGCACCTCGCGCACGATATCCATAGTCGCCGGCGTGGTCACGCGCTGGCCGTTCTTAAACTCGACGGGAATATCGTAATGGCTCAGCGCCTCGTTGATAGCCTTGCCGCCGCCGTGCACGATGACGGGGCGCATACCGATGATCTTGAGCAAAACGATGTCGCTCATCACGTCGCGGCGCAGCTGCTCATCAACCATGGCGGCTCCGCCATATTTGATAACAACCGTCTTGCCGGTCAGGTTCTTAATCCACGGCAGCGCTTCGAACAGCAGCTGCGCGGTTGCTTCGTTGGATTCGCTCGAACGACAATCGCGTGCGAATTTCATAATCTGCCTCGTCTTTCGTATCGTTATCGCGTCGTGCTCCGCTGTCCGCAATCGCGGCAAGATGCGCAGCGTGCCTGGAATCTAGGAACGGTAGTCGCCGTTGATGGAGATGTACTCATGCGTGAGGTCGCAGGTCCACACGGTCGTTGCCGCGTCGCCTGCGCCCAGGTCGGCCGAGACCACGATCTCGGACGCCTCGAAACGTCGTAGAGCCTCGTCCTCATCAAAGGGAACAGTCAGACCGCCGCGACAGACAGGCATGCCCATCATGTCGATGGAAACGTCTTCCTGATTAAACTTCACGCCGCACTTGCCAAGCGCCATAGCAACACGGCCCCAGTTGCAGTCGTGGCCGGCGATGCAGGTCTTAACGAGCGGCGAGTTGGCAACGGCGCGGGCGGCGATATCGGCCTCCTCGTCGTTCGCGGCACCGGTGACGTTAACCGTCACGAGCTTGGATGCGCCCTCGCCATCTGCGGCGATGTTGCGCGCCAGGCTCTCGCACACCTCATGCACGGCAAAGGCCAGCTCATCGAAGGCGTCGGAGCCCTCGACAATGGGTTCGGCATCCGCGGCAGCAGCGCCGGAGGCAAGCATGATGCAGGTGTCGTTGGTCGAGGTGTCGGAATCGACCGTTACCTTGTTGAAGGTCTGCTTGACGGTGGAGAGCAACAGGGCGTGGAGCGCCGCCGGCTCGACGGGGGCATCGGTAGTGATGACCGCGATCATGGTGGCCATGTTGGGCATGATCATGCCCGAGCCCTTGCACATACCACCCACCGTATAGGCATTGCCTGCGTGCCCCGCGGCCTCGCTGCGGTAACACACGGCATACTCCTTGGAGTGCGTGTCGGTCGTCATAATAGCGCGGGCGGCATCGGCGCCACCGTGGTCGGAGAGCGCCTCGTAGGCGGCGGGAACGGCAGTCTCAAACGTGTCGATCGGCAGAATCTGACCAATTACGCCCGTGGAGGCGACCAGAATCTGCTGGGGCTCGCAGCCGATGACCTGCGAGGCGATGTTGCAGGTCTCGCGCGCGCAGGCAAGACCGGTCTCACCCGTGGCGGCGTTGGCATTGCCAGAGTTGACCGAAACGCCGGCAATGATGCCGTAGCCCTTGTCGGCGCCGCCCAGGTTGGCACGGCTCACCTGCACGGGCGCCGCACAAAAGCGGTTAGTCGTAAACACGCCGGCCCCGGGACAGGGTTTATCGGGCACGACGAGCGCGTAATCCAGGCGCTCGGGATTCTTGCGGAATCCGGCATGGATGCCCGCCGCCTTAAAGCCGGCCGCCGCCGTTACGCCGCCCTCTACGGCACGAATCTTGATATCAATCAGGTCGGTATTCATCGTCCACACGACTCCTTATATCAAATAAAAAATGGGCATCGGTTGGTGCGCCACACCAGTCACAATCATGAGACCAGCTTAAAAGTGGCGCCCCACTCGATGCCCGACTACCAAATCGTTAACAATCGAATGTGCTACACCGGGCACGCCACTGTGGGCAAGCCTCGTCGCTCGTCAAAACCAAAGACGATGTTGGCGCACTGGACCGCCTGGCCTGCTGCACCCTTGCACAGATTGTCGATGGCGCCCGTAGCCACCAGAACGCCCGCGCGCTTGTTGAGCGCGAGGCCGATCTGGGCGGCGTTGGTGCCGACGACCGAAGCCGTCTTGGGCTGCTGGCCGGCATCGAGTACGCGCACGAAGGTTCGACCGGCGTAGAACTGCTTGTAATGGTCGACAACGTCCTCAAGGGTCAGCGTGTCGATAGCCTGCGGCGCGAGCGGCAGCGTCACCGTGGAGAGCAGGCCGCGCTTGAGCGGTGCCAAGTGCGGGGTGAAGACGATGCGGTCGGCCAGGCCGAGTATCTGCTCGATCTCGGGCGTATGACGATGCTTGCCCACGCCATAGGCCTCCAGGTTTTCGTCCGCGCTGCAAAAATGCGTACGGGCGTTGCAGGACTTACCGGCACCCGTCACGCCGCTGATAGCGTCAACGATCACGGGGCCACTCTGGGCAACCCAGCCGGCGCGCACGGCAGGCGCGGCGGCAAGGCTCGTTGCGGTGGGATAGCAACCGGCACAGGCGACCAGTACAGGCTTGCCGTCGGCGTGGTCGGATGCAGCGGTCTCCAAATCCTGGCAGAACAGCTCGGGCAGACCAAAGGCGCGGCTCTTGAGTAGCTCGGGGCTCGTGTGCTCGGCGGCATACCAGGCCTCAAAGGTGGCCGGATCGCTCAGGCGATAGTCCGCCGAGAGGTCAATGCAGGAGACTCCCGCGGCAAGCAGGGCGGGCACCTGTGCCATGGCAGCCGTGTGCGGCACGGCCAAAAAGACCGCGTCGCAGTTCTTGAGCTCGGGGGCATCATGCGTCGTGAAGACGAGATCGCTTACGCTGGTGAAGCTCGGGTACACCGCAGACAACGGCTGGCCGGCATCGGCGTTGGACGTAATGGCAGCAAGTTCAAACTCGGGATGACCGAGCACGAGGCGAATGAGCTCGGCTCCGGCATATCCAGCCGCGCCGACGATTCCAACCTTCAAAGACATATCAGACTCCTTGTCTGCGATTTATGCACCGATGCGCATTTCGCAGCGGTCGTTATGAAGTGGGTTGAAACTTTAGCACCAAAAGATGCATATATACGCAAATCTTTTACATATTCATGCATTGAAACAGTCCCGACACATTCACTCGAAGGAATTGACAAATGAATACGGGCCCCATATTGCTCAGCGCACCTTACGGTGACGTTGCAATGTGGGGCCCGCTACATGCGAGAATTTGAATTGTCGAAGCTTGCTGAGAGACTCGTTTAGAGCTCGACCGGCACCCATTCGTCGTGATTGCAGATAAAAGCCTCGGGATCCTCGACGCTAAAGAAGACGAGCGTGGAATCGTCTGCGCCCTCGTAGTGCTCGCCTAGGCGCTCCAGGTGCTTCCAGCCTGCCTCGCGCATATCGGAAGCGGCTTGGTCATCCAGACCCGCACGCCCGCGCAAGATGAGCCAGCCATGGCCCGGCCACCAACTCGTGGCCTCAAAGCGCTGATTTTGCAGCAGCTCTTGCCAGACGTCTTTGGTGCGCGCCGTCACAAACCACAGCTTGCCATCCTGGATCTGCGCAAACGAAAACGGACGCACATGAGGCTGTCCGTCAACGCTCGTCGCCAAATACCATGCCGGCACCGACGTCAGATACTCCAACACCGTATTCAATCCGTCCATGTGTCCTCCTGGCGCTAGCTAATTCGGAACGGGTAGTTAATTTGAGACGCGCTAGAGCCCCAGGCGCTCCTCGCTGCCGTCGATATCGCAGAACCGCGCGGCGATGTTGCGGACCGAGAAGAACGCAAGGCGGCCGTCGTTGGCACTATCGTGTTGCTCGCCGATGCCCACCATGTGCTTAAAGCCCGCCTGGCGCACCCGGTCACTCACGACCGCGTCGTCCTCGAGCGCGGCCTCGCCGGTCAGCACAATCCAACACTCCCCCGGTTTCCAACCCGAAACCTCAAACTTGGGGTTCGCGCTGAGCTCGGCCCACACATCCTTATCACGCGAGGTGCAAAACCACAGCTTGCCATCATCAACCATGGCAAACGAGAACGGCCTCACGCGCGGCTGATGTCCGTCCGTCACGTCGATCGTGGCGAGATACCACGCCGGAATACGCCTAAGATACGAACAGGCGCGCTCGAGCTGCGCCGTGCGGTCGTTGTCGGTCATAGGGACCCCTTTCCTGCGCTCGAATCGCGCCTAAACAAGTTGAAGATTGATGACAATGACGCAGATGAGCAGCAACGCCGTCACCACCGCCGCCAACGCGTCGCCGCGGCCAAATGCAAGCGCATGCAGACGTGTGCGGCCCTGCTCGCCATGATAGCAACGGGCATCCATGGCGGCAGACAACGTCTCGGCATGACGGAACACGCCCGTGAACAGCGGAATCGCCACACTGCCGAGCATACGCACGCCGCCGAGCGGGCCTCCCGTCACGCGCGCACCGCGGCTCGCCTGCGCATCGGCCGTCTGCTTCATCTCGGTGGCAAACTGCGGCATAAAGCGCAGCGCGATACCCATGATCATGCCGAGCTCATGCGCAGGGAGCCCCACGCGCGCAAACGGTGCGAGCAGACGCTCAAAGCCCGCGGTGAGGTCGAGCGTCGGTGTGGTGAGCGTGATAGCGCTCATACCGGCCATCATCAAGGTCAGGCGGCACGCCATAAAGGCGGCGGAATGCAGCGAGCCCTCGCTTATCTGCAAAAAGCCAAGCTGCCACAGAATGCGCCCGCTCTGGTCGGAAAACAGGTTGAGCACTGCGACCACCACGACAATCGCCAGCAATGGTGCCATCGATGATAGGACCCGGCGCAACGGCACCCGGGACACGGCATAGATCAGGACAACGAAGATTGCGACCGGGACCAGTCCGCGGAAGCTGCTGACCGTGAGCGTCGTGATCAGAAACACAAAGCCCAAGAGCAACTTGGTTCGCGGGTCCAGGCGGTGGATTGCACTATCGCCGGGATAGTAGCTGCCAAACGAAAACGCCTCCATTAGCAGCCCTCCTCTCGCGCGACCGTCTTGGATTTAGCAATGTCCGCGACGTTAGAAGGACCTCCCGAGCGACCGATTAGCAGGTCCACCAACTCGTCTGCCAGCGATTCAACCGTATAGAGGCCGTCAAAGCGCAGCGGCACGCCTGCCTTCGCAAGCGCCAGCGCCATGCGCTGGGCAGCGGGAACACCCAAGCCGATTGATTTAAGCTCATCCGCATGCGCAAAAACCTGAGCGGGCGTGCCCTCGGCAAACACCGTGCCCTCGTTCATCACGACAATACGATCGCAGCAATTGGCAAGGTCATCCATACTGTGTGAGACCATGACGACGGTCAGGCCATCGCGGTGAAGTCGATCGATGAGCCCCAGGAAATCACTGCGCGCCGCCGGATCGAGTCCCGCCATGGGCTCATCGAGCACCAGGACTTCGGGCTCCATGGCGAGCACGCCGGCGAATGCCACGCGCCGTTGCTGCCCGCCCGAAAGTTCAAAGGGGCTCTTGTCGCCCACCGTGGCCAGGTCGAGGCCTACGCGCGCGAGCGATGACGCAACGCGGCGGGCAACCTCGGCCTGTGACAAGCCAAGGTTATGCGGACCAAATGCCACGTCCTGTGCCACGGTCTCGGCAAACAGCTGACGCTCTGGATACTGAAACACCACGCCGACCTTTGCCTTAACCGCGGCGGCATCTTTCTTGTTTACCAGGTCGAGCCCCAGCGCATAAACAGAACCCTCCTGGGGACGAATCAAGCCGTTGAGATGCTGAACCAGCGTCGACTTACCCGAACCGGTATGGCCCGCAAGGCCCAGGAACTCGCCACGACGCACCGTTAGCGACACATTGCGCAACGCCCAGGGGCTGCTAGGGTCGTTGCCCCAGAGGGCCTGCTTGTTCGATGCGCCCTCGGCGGCTGAACGCTTGTGCCAACGGCGACGCTCGCGGGCGCTCAGCGAATAGCTATACGAAAGGTGCGAAATCTCGATGACGGGCTCCAGCGCGTCTGCGCCATCGATTGCAGAGGAAACGTTGTCGGGAATACGAGGATCGGATGCGAAAGGCCGCCCGGCGATGCCTGTCCTACTCCGCTCGGTATAAGCCTGCGCTATATCGGCGACCATATCCGCCTCGCGCACCTGCGCGCAAATGGGCACGCCCTTCGCGCGAAGCGCCCTGCCAAGACAACACGATGCCGGCACATCCAGATTCAGCCGCGCGAGTTCGTCCGCCCGCGTCAAGATCTCCTCGGGCGTGCCCAACATGGCAACGCGCCCCGCCCGAAACACCGCGACTCGATCGGCCTCAGCGGCCTCTTCCATAAAGTGCGTAATCATCACGATGGTCATGCCGCGATCATGGAGCGCATGACAGGCCTTCATAAGGCCCTTGCGCCCGCGCGGGTCGAGCATCGAGGAAGCCTCGTCCAAAATGAGCACGCGCGGCTCCATGGCGAGCACGCCGGCAAGCGCCACGCGCTGCTTTTGTCCGCCCGAGAGAGCGTGGGTCTCGTGGCGCTCAAAGCCCACCAGGCCCACGCCCTTCAGCGCCTCGCGCACGCGCTGCGCAATTTGCGCCGATGGCACGCCTAGGTTTTCGGGACCAAACGCAACGTCATCTTCGACAAGCGTTGCCACCAGCTGATCGTCGGGATTCTGGAACACCATGCCAGCAGTCGAGCGAATGTCGTAGACCAGCTCGGGGTCGGACGCATCCATGCCGTTGATGCGTACCGTGCCCGCATCGGGCTGCAGCAGCGCATTCAGATGCTTGGCAAACGTCGACTTACCCGACCCATTGCCACCGAGGATGCAGAAAAACTCGCCATCTTCGATGTTCAGATCGATGCCATCGAGCGCCGGTGCAACACCGTCATAGCTAAAGGAAACGCCCCGACACTCAATCATGCGCGACCTTTGACCTGGTCCTTCTTGGGCGTGATGAGATTAGAGACCGCCTTGTACACTGCAAGCGTCAATACCGAGTTAAGCACGGTCTTGATAAGGTTGAACGGCAGAACAGCAGGAAGCATGAGTGGCAAAATCACATCGGCCGAGCCATACCAGAACCAAACGCCGATGGTCAGGTTTGCGACCATAGACAACGCCGTAGCGGCAATAACGCCCAGCGCCAGGCCAATCACGGCGCCCTTATAGGTATGCATCTTCTGGTAGACGATAGCCGCAGGCAGAATATAGCCCAGCGTGGCAACCAAGTTCATAAGCGCACCGACCCAATCGCCCGTGGTAAGCGCATGGATAACGATCGCCATAGCGGCAACAGCCGTGCCGGCACCAGGGCCATACGCAAATCCACACACCATCGCCGGCACCAGCGACGGGTCATACGTCAAAAACGGCGCCGAGGGGAGGATGGGCAGCTGCACATACATAAACAGCGCTCCCAAGGCGCACATCAACGCCATGGTAACGAGCTGTTTGGTGCTCCACCTATTCGTGTTCTCAAAATGGATATGCTGCGACTGTTCAGACATAAGATCACCTGCCTCTTTCATCCGGACTCTAACCGTTGGTACTGGGATCTCACCAGTTCAGCCGGCATGCGAACCAACGCACACACGGGTCGCGGACTCATCGGCTCGGCCGCAGGCACGTTTCCTGCGCCACGGCACCCCTTTGGCACCGCCCGATTTACCGCCAGTGGGGAATTTCACCCCGCCCTGAAACAGCAATTGCAAGTGTAGCACCAGTAGACTTTCGCGCAAGTATGCCAAGGGTAATTTGTGGTGGGGGAAACGCTCCAGAAATACGCCCGGGACAAGTTAACGCGACAACCACGTTCTCCGTCCACGCCAAAGTGGTGCGCCTTTCGCGCAAAGCGCGAAACAGCAACCGGGACATGTATCCCCAACAACCACGTCCTCCGCCCACGCCGACCTCAAGGCCGTAAACGCAGGGAATCCGGGGGTGTGACGGGGGCTTCTCTCCGGAACATTCCGCACTGATATTTTCTGTATTGAAGACGTCGATGATGCACCCGTATACCATTGACGTCGACACCATCAGATGCGGACCGCGCGGTGACCCCACATTCCGCTGGCGCCCACAGGGCTGCCCTCGTTTCCTGACATGTCCCGCGCGGGCCGCGGCGAGCCGAGACCGCCGCATGACCTAATAGGAGCATGGAGCGATACCGCGGACCCGAACAACCGCATTCTATCGCGCCCCGTCAGTGTGCCGTCTGCCCGGTCCAGGCGAGCACGGAAAGAACGGAGCGAGACATGCAAAACGAATCGATACCCGACGCCCGCGGGCCGGTCTTCTGCGGGGTCGACACCCACGCCGACTCGCACTGGCTGTGCGTCCTCGACTGGAGGGGCCGCAAGGTCCTGTCCCGCCAGTTCCCCGCCGACGCGGCGGGCTACGAGGCGCTCGC
>CAJMOL010000047.1 GCA_905215095.1 uncultured bacterium
TCGACGTGATCCTCATGTTCTCGGTGCCCATGCTTAACGCCTTGTACCCCGTCGCCATCGTGCTGGTTCTCATGGGTCTGGTGCACGGTTTTTGTGACGCTCATCCGCAGGTGTGGGTTTGGGTCGGCGGCGTTGTCGCGGTGCAGAGCGTGATCACCTCGGTTCGCGACGCGTCCTTTGCGGGCGCGTGGCTGCCGTTCGATGCGCTGCCGCTGGCGGACATTGGAGCCGCGTGGGCGCCGGTCGCTGTGGTTGCCTTTGTGATCGGTCTGCTCCATAGTCGTTTTGTTGCACATTCGAGGAGCTAAGGCATCAATGCTTGCACAGGCGGGGAGTCTCCCCTATAATTTCCTTCGCTTTGGGACACGCAAGGTTTAGACCTTAGCTGCTCAACACCTTCGGGACGTGGCGCAGTTTGGTAGCGCGCCTGCTTTGGGAGCAGGATGTCGCAGGTTCAAATCCTGTCGTCCCGACCATATCTTGCGGGCGTAGTTCAATGGTAGAACCCCAGCCTTCCAAGCTGATGACGCGGGTTCGATTCCCGTCGCCCGCTCCATAGGATAGTTTTAACGGCTCTGTTTCCTTCTGGGAATCAGAGCCGTTTTCATATACATGCCGGGGACCCCACATCCCCTTCTAAGTTGCGGTGAAATATGGACTGTTTTCCGGCTTTTATGGCCCATGTAGTCCGTATTTCACCGCAACTATTTGTAAGGTTGGATTTTGATGCCGTTGGGAGGGTCGTAGCGACCGTCTACCGAGAGTGGAAATATTTTTTGAAGCTCTGACCTGCGGCGTCAAGCTTTTGGTCAGCTTTTGGCAAGGCCTGCGGACGGAAGCATGCGATAGCGTAATGGTATTTTCTCCGCCGTGATGGTTATGGGGTTGGCCATGCTCGATAAAGGCAAACATTTTCCGCGGTCATATGCAAGAATGCTATTCTCGGCCGTTGGAATTCATCAAGATGGACAGCTGCTTATAACAATTGATCCTTGGGATGAACGCCGTGCGCGTGAGCTTATGCAGGAAGAGCTTATGCTTCGTCTTTACAACCACGTGTATGCGGATCCGGTCTATTGGAATAATCTTGGGGTTGAAGATCGCATCTTTCAGCTGGCATCCGCTATTGCGGTCGTTGAACCGAATGCTGTGTTTTGCGGATCGACGGCAGCGCTGCTCTACGGCATCGGCTCGGCGTATACGCTTCTGGATAAAGTGCAAGTACTGCTGCCACGGTCTACAAGGCGTGATACGTATGAGTTCGTTGAATACAAGCGCTGGCGCCCGGGCGAAGTGTGGCGGCTTGGTCTGTTTACACTGACGGATCCGTGTCGAACGGTTGTTGATATCGCTCGAACGAGCGCCTTTCGCTATGCGCTGGGCTATGTCGATGGCTTGGCCCGTGAGTACGATGTCGAACGCGAAGAGCTGCGAGCGTATGCGCAGGCAAATTGCCGAGGACTGCATGGCATCGCGCGTGCATTTGACGTTTTTGAGTATATGGATGGCAGGTCAGACAATGGCGGCGAGTCCGAGGCGAGAGCAGCAATGATTCTTGCTGGGGTTGCCGCGCCTGAGCTTCAAGTTGAGATAACGCGACCGGGAAACGCTGGCTATTATCTAGCAGATTATGGCTGGCAGATGCCAGGCGGCTCATGGACGCTGGCAGAGCTGCATGGGCTAGGTAAGTTTGAAGACGAAGCTCAAAATGATCCAGAGCAAGCGGCGTCAAAAACCTATCGAGCGGCCCTCATGCGTGACGCGAACCTTCGCGCCATGGGCCACAACGTCATTCATTTCAAACTATCGGACACCTACGACGTGGAATCGTTCGGTGCCATGATACGCGGTTACGGCATTCCGACAACAAAACCCTACGCCGACTCCCGATAGAGAAATCGTTCGCAGCCAACCTTCAATAAGTTGCGGTGAAATACGGACTATCGAGGCCTTTAAAGGCATGAAACAGTCCGTATTTCACCGCAACTTAGGAGGGGATGGGGCTGAGGGGCGGGCGATGCCGTTGCCTGTCGGTTAGTGGCGGGGTTGGTGGCGGAGCTTGTCGATGGTGGCGTCGGTGCTGTGACTGCGGGCGTCGGTGCTTCGGCTGCGGGCTTCGGCGGTGCGGTCGCGGGCGTCGGCAACTGTTTGGCGCTGGCGGCGGTAATCGATCATGCCTTGGATGATGGGCTTGCCAAAGCTCACGACATCATCGTTGTATATGGCGGTTCGGGCTGCGAGGAGGCAGTCGGTAAAGTCCATATGGGTCTTGCCAAAGAGCTTGACGGCAAGGGCGACAACGGTGGGCTCGTCGACCATGACGTCATCGAGCAGCCTTTTCATGGCCGCAGCAATCTCAACGCGGGGAACCTTATAGACGTCGCGCAGCGTGACCACGACGCGCGTGATGATTTCGGGGTAGACACGAGCGGTGCGCGTGGCGATGACCTTGGCGGCGCGCGGTGACAGAACTTCGTCGTCGTCAAGCAAGTAACGTAGTATGACGGTCTCGTCGATGATGGTGCTACTCATGGATATCTACTTCCTCGGGACCCAAAATCGAATCGTCGCTTTCTGTAGCAAGGTATTCAATCCAGGCATTGCGCTCCTCGGAGCGGCGATTGGGGTCCCCATATGCTTTGAGCGATCCATAGGCGGCGGTGCCGTCCTTTGAGCGCACGGCGACCGGTTGAAAGGGAAGCTTGCGCATCAAAATGCTCTGCGCGACAAATAGACGGACGGCCTCGGCGAGCGATGTGCCCATGGCGTCGTAGAGATGTTCGGCATGCTGCTTGTCTTCCTCGCGAATGCGCACCTGCAGGATGGCTCGTTTTTGAGTCGATGACATCACTGGCCCCCTTAATGAGCGTGCAGTATAGTCGGTCAAATGCGGCATGTGCCGATACTTGAGCATCTTATAACGATTACTCTATTTCGCTCAAGTAAATAACCATTAACTTGAATACAAGCGTAGTACATCTAAAATGAGAGCGCGTAAAAATCTCTGAGGCGTACGCATGTAATACACTCACCTTTATAGCTTCTAGAGAATAATTCCAACCTGCCAAAACCCCTGCAATACACCCGTATTGCAGGGCCTATGCTCAAGTTTGCCCCCTGCAACTGCGTATATTTAACCTGTATATCGTTGGAGGAATTCTATCGAAGTGCCTGTTTCGCCGCATGCACTCGATACGCCGATGCCGGACCACGGGCGGTCCGGAGCAACGTCGGCAGGGTCTCTCCGGCATGGGATTCAGGAGGGAGTGAACAACATGGGCAATAAACGAGTCGTGGCTGATTCTTCACGCTGCATTGGGTGCCAAACCTGTATGGCGGCGTGCATCGAGGCACACGATATTCACGGCAACATCGCCGCACCTCGCTTGCGCGTAACGCGCACCTACGAGATTTCCGCGCCGGTGGCATGTCACCACTGCGAGGACGCTCCGTGCGCGAAGGCCTGTCCTACGGGCGCCTTGTTCTTTGATCCAAAGAACCATCGTATCGGCGTCAACGAGGACAACTGCATCGGCTGCAAGAGCTGCGTCATGGCATGCCCCTTTGGCGCCGTGAGCGTGGCGACCACGCAGGTCCCCGTCTTGATGGGCGACGTGCGCGTGGGTTCGCAGACTAAGAGCTTCGTGCTCAAGTGCGACCTGTGCGTGGACCGTCCCGGCGGTCCGGCGTGTGCCGAGGCGTGCCCGACCAAGGGCCTCACCCTGGTGGACGAGGAGCGTCTGGCAGAACTGACTGCCGAGCGTGCCCGCGCCACCATCGAAAACGAGGCGTAGACGGGCGGCCATACAAGCCCAACGATTGTCATATACGTACCGATTACTCGGTAGCAGAGAAAGGAAGGAGGGTGTCATGGAGAAGCATAAAGTGATCTGCCCGTACTGCGGCGCCGGTTGCCAGTTTAACCTCCTGGTCCAAAACGGCCAGGTCGTGGGTACCGAACCGCTCAACGGCATCACCAATCAGGGCGAGCTGTGCCTTAAGGGTATGAGCGGCTACGACTTCATCAACGACACCAAGATCTTGACTCCTCGCGTACTGCACCCGATGATCCGCCGCACTAAGGGCGCGGATCTTGAGCGCGTAAGCTGGGACGAGGCACTGGATTTCACCGCATCTAAGATGCAGGCTATAATTGACGAATATGGTCCTAACGCTGTCATGACCACCGGCTCTTCGCGAGGCGGCGGCAATGAGGCGAACTACGTCATGCAGAAGTTTACGCGTGCGTGCATCGGCACCCACAGCGTAGACAACTGCGCCCGTACTTGACACGGCCCTACTGTCCTCGGTCTGATGGACACGGTTGGTTCAGGTTGCATGTCATGCTCCATCCCCGGTATGGAGGATGCGGGCTGCATTTTCCTCTTCGGCTATAACCCTGCCGATTCGCACCCCATCGTCGCAAGGCGTATCGTGCGAGCCAAAGAAAAGGGTTGCAAGATCATCGTCGCCGACTCGCGCCATATCGAAACCGCGCGTATCGCCGATCTCTACCTTCCGATCAAGAACGGTTGCAACGTCGCGTTCCTCAACGCCTTTGCCAACTGCTTGGTCAACGATGGCCTCTACGACAAGGAATTCGTCGCCGAGCACACGAACGGCTTTGACGAGTGGTGGGAGACCATCAAGAACTACACTCCCGAATCCGTACAGGACATCACGGGTGTCGAGCCCGCGTTGATCCACCAAGCTGCCGAGATGTACGCCACGGCGAAGCCTTCCGCCATCATTGGCTGGGGCATGGGCGTATGCCAGCAGAAGCAGAACCTGAAGACGGTGCACACCATCGCCTCCATCGCCTGCGTTGCCGGCCAGATCGGCAAACCCAACTCCGGCCTCGCGCCCGTGCGTGGCCAGAACAACGTCCAGGGCTCCTGCGATATGGGCATGCTGCCCAACCTGTACCCTGGCTATCAAAAGGTCACCGACCCGGCCGCGCGCGCCAAGTTCGCCAAGGCCTGGGGCGTGCCCGAGGAGAAGCTGCCTCTCGAGGAGGGCTACAAGCTCACCGACCTGGGTCACCTGGTCGACGAGGGCAAGGTGCACTGCTTCTACAACTACGGCGAGGACCCGGTGCAGACCGAGCCCGATTCGGCCGGTATGCGTAAGACGCTCTCCGAGCTGGATCTGTTCATTTGCCAGGACATCTTTATGACGCAGACGACCATGCTCGCCGACGTCATCCTGCCTGCCACCTCTTGGGGCGAGCACGAGGGTGTCTTTACCGCATCCGACCGTAGCTTCCAGCACTTTGACGCGGCTGTTCCGCCCAAGGGCGAGTGCCGTCACGACTGGGAGATCTTCGCGGACCTGTCTACGCGTATGGGTTACCCCATGCACTACGACAACACAGAGCAGATCTGGAACGAGTGCATTAGCCTGTGCCCCAACTTTGTGGGCGCGACCTACGAGAAGATGGCTCCCGAGGGCGGTTACGCCCAGTGGCCCGTCAAGAGCACCGATGTGAACGACCACGGTACGCCCGACATGTTCGCTGGTGGCAAGTTCACCACCAAGGACGGCCGCGCCAACCTGATGGCGCACGATTGGGAGGCGCCCTCCGAGCTTCCCGACGATGAGTACCCGCTCATCCTTTGCACCGTCCGCGAGGTCGGCCACTACAGCTGCCGTTCGATGACCGGCAACTGCAAGACGTTGGCGCTGCTCGCCGACGAGCCCGGCTTTGTCCGCATGAATCCCGCGGACGCCCAGGCGCGCGGCATCAAGAACGGCGACATCGTCTCGGTCCACAGCCGCCGCGGCCAGGTATACAGCCGCGCCGACGTGAGCGACCGTATCAACAAGGGCACGGTCTATATGACCTACCAGTGGTGGATCGGCAAGTGCAACGAGCTGACCATTCACAAGGTCGACCCGGTCTCGCATACGCCCGAGGACAAGTTCTCCGCCTGCCAGGTCGACGCCATTGCCGACCAGGTCTGGGCAGAGGGCAAGGTCGAGCGTCAGTACACCGAGCTCAAGCAGGCTCTGGTGGACGCCGCCGCTCCCCAGGACGTTGAGCCTGGCGCCGCCAAGTTCGACGACGAGACGCACATGAATCAAATCGTGTAGTCCCGTTCTCGTTGGCTTTTTGGGCCGGGCGTCCCGTACGTTCGGGAGCCCGGCCCGTTATTTTGAAAGGAAGTGGGGATGAACCGCTTCATCGACATCAACCCGGAGAGGTGCATCGGCTGCGGAACATGCCAGTCCGCCTGTGCCGACGCCCACCGGATGCAGGGTCTTCAGGATACGCCGCGCCTGGCGCTCGTGAAGACCGGCGGTATTTCGGCCGCCCTTGCCTGCCACCATTGCGAGGGTGCCCCCTGCGCCGAGGTTTGCCCGGTGAATGCCATCGAGCACGATGGCGATCGCATCCACGTCAAGGAGCAGGAGTGCATCGGGTGCAGGCTGTGCGCCATCGCGTGCCCCTTCGGAGCCATCCATCCCGATGGCACGTCTATCGCCGGTGTCGCAGGCATGTGCGACCCGACGCCTTCGTATCCTAAGTCCCTGAGCAGCCTGCTTACGTGGGCTCCTGGTCAGTACAACTGCGCTGTCAAGTGCGACCTGTGCGCCTTCGATCCGGACGGCCCGCATTGTGTGGCGGCGTGCCCCACCAAGGCGCTGACCGTCATGGGCGGCGCGGCCGATCGCGAGCTCGACGAGGCCAAGCGCCTGCGCTCGATCGAAAACGGTCCGTCCGTCGACGTTACCGCTGTGGCCCAGGGCCTGTCCGAGAAAGCAGAAGGGAGCGAAAACAATGGATAGCATGACGCTGTTTATCGCATCGCTTGCCGTCTCGTGCATCGGTGCGCTCGCCTCGGTTCTGCTGATCAAGGCCGATAACGCCGCCAAGACCGCCGGCTGCCTTATCGGCGCCGTCGCCGCGGTGCTTTCGTTTGTGGCCGGTATCCAGGCCGTGCTGGGCGATGTCACGTCGGTCGACACCATCGTGTTCTTCCCGTTTGCCCATTTCCAGCTGCTGCTCAATCAGCTGTCCGGCCTGTTCGTGGCGCTCATCTCGGTGCTCGCGTTTGCCGGCTCGATCTACGGTCTCAACTACTTTGATGAGTACCCGGGCAAAAAGGGCCGCGCCGGCTTCTTCTTTAACACCTTCGTCGCGTCCATGATGCTCGTCATCACCGCCGACAACGTGTTCTGGTTCCTGGTCGCCTTTGAGCTCATGTCGCTGACCTCGTACTTCCTGGTCGTGATCGAGGAGAACGAGAACTCCATCCATGGTGGTTGGCTCTACTTTGTGATCGCGCACGTGGGCTTTGTGCTCATCATGGCGAGCTTCCTCACCATGACCAACTTCGCCGGTGGCTCGTTTGCCTTTGCGGATTTCCGCGCCACGCAGTTTAGCCCCGCGGTCGCATCCGCGTGCTTCGTGCTTGCCTTCTTTGGCTTTGGCGCCAAGGCCGGTATCATTCCGCTGCACGGCTGGCTGCCCAAGGCACATCCCGAGGCGCCGTCCAACGTGTCGGCCCTCATGTCCGGCGGCATGATCAAGATCGGTATCTTCGGCATCCTCAAGGTTGGTCTCGACCTGCTCTCCGCCTCGGGCGTTCAGGTCTGGTGGGGCCTTATGGTCATGGTCTTCGGTGCGATCTCGTCGGTTCTCGGCGTGGCCTTCGCCCTGCAGGAGCATGACATCAAGCGCCTGCTGGCCTATCACTCCGTCGAGAACATCGGCATCATCCTGCTCGGCGTCGGCGCCTCCATGGCCGCCATGGCGCTCAACTCGGTCGGCATCGCCGTCCTGGCCCTGATGGCCGCCCTCTATCACACGTTTAACCACGCGATGTTTAAGGGCGAGCTGTTCTTGGGCGCCGGCGCGCTGCTGTACTCCACGGGTACGCGCAATATGGAGAAGATGGGCGGCCTGTTCCGTCGTATGCCGGCAACGGCCATCTGTTTCCTTATTGGCGCGCTTGCCATCTCGGCCATCCCGCCCTTCAACGGCTTTGTGTCCGAGTGGTTTACCTACCAGTCGCTGTTTAACGCTGCCATGCAGGGCGACAAGGCCGTCATGATCGTGGCCGTGTTCGCTGCCGTCGCGCTTGCCATTACCGGCGCGCTGGCCGTCACGTGCTTCGTCAAGGCCTATGGCGTCTCCTTTGCCTCCGCGCCCCGCTCCGAGGCCGCGGCCAATGCCAAGGAGGTTCCCGCCCCCATGGTGTTTGCGCAGGGCCTGCTCGCGGCCATCTGCGTCGTGCTGGGCATCGGCGCTCCCGTGATCGCGCCCGTGCTGGTCGATGTCGCCGCGTCCGTGCTGCATCCGTACGGTGGAGTGTTTGCCGCCGAGGGCATGGAGCTCATGAACCAGTACTCCGGCGCCGCCACCTCCACGCCCGCGATCGCCATTGCGCTCGTGGTGCTTGTCGGCCTTGCCTGCGGTTATCGCAAGCTCAAGACCGTCGGCAAGGTGCAGAAGTCCCAGCCGTGGGCATGCGGCTATGCTCCCAACGAGCATATGCCCGTCGTGGCCACGACCTTTGCCTCCGAGGTGTCCTGGTTTATGCAGCCGCTCTACACGCTGCGCGACCGCTGCACGGCCGTCTGCTGGTCCATCGCGCACTTCTTCCAGAAGCTCACCGGTGTGGCCGAGGCTGTGGAGCCCGTACCCGACAAGGTTCTCGTCGATGCCCCGCATAAGGGTGTCGAGAAGCTCGCCGACCTCGCGACTAAGCTCGAGGGCGGCAACTACAGCATCTATATCTGCTACATCGTCGCGGCACTCGTGGTGTTCCTCGTGCTCGCCGTGAAAATGGGTTAAGGAGGGGAGAGCATGAACAACATCGTACTTGCCGTTCTGCAGGGTGTGGTCGTCATGGCCGTCGCACCGTTCTTCTCCGGTCTCGGCCGCGTGATCCGCGCCAAGATGCACAACCGTCGCGGCCCCAGCATCATGCAGGACTATCGCGACCT
>CAJMOL010000048.1 GCA_905215095.1 uncultured bacterium
TCGGACGGCGTCATCACCGACCACCATCCAGTGCTCGATACCTATCTGTACGGATGGTTTACCGACCTGGGTCGTGCGATAGGAAGCGTTGATGCTGGGGCGTACGCCTTCTGCCTGGTACAGGCGTTTCTGACGGCGTGTGCCCTGGCGTGCTGCCTTGTTTTGGTACGCCGCATGGGCGGCGGACGTGGCGTTTGCCTGACACTGCTGGCGTTTTTGTGCCTATATTGGCACCTTCCCATTTATGCCTCGGCCATGGCAAAGGACGCCACCTTCCTGCCTTTTTTCCTACTGTTCCCGGTTGCTTCCATTGAGGTCATGCGTTCGAGGGGGCAACTCTTGAGGGTCCCCGGTTTCCTTGCTGTATACGTTGCACTTCTGCTTCTGGTTTCGCTGACGCGTAAGACCGGCCTGATTCTCGTGCTGATCGTCCTGGTTGTCGTGTTCTTCAAGGTGGCGGGTCGGCGCGGGCGAGTTGTCGTTGCGGCAATGGCGGTCGGCGCTTCTCTGTTTATGGCGGTCCTTATGCTCAGGGCCGTGCTTCCCGCTTTGGGGTGCGAGCCTGGTGGCAAGCAGGAGGTCTACGGTCTCATGTTTCAGCAATCCGCGTTGCTGATGCGTGACCACGGGGACGAGCTTCCGGAATGGCAGCGTCAAGAGATCGAGCGCGCCATCGGGGAGGATGGGAAGAACAATTACACGTGGTTTTTAACCGACTCCGTTAAAGACCCCACGTTTGGTAAGGCCGACGAGCTCGATTTTGCAGCCTATTTTGGCGCGTGGGTAGAGGGGCTCCTGCAGCATCCACTTTGTTATCTCGAGGCGTATCTGGGAGTGCAGGTTGGCTGGTATGCCATGCCGGTGGCGGGAAGCGAGGCCATATCGCCCTATGTGACTCCTGTCGACGGGCACAACGTGAGCCATGTGTTTCCCCGCTCGCGGGACCTGGGATTGAGCTGGTCCGATGCGACCTTGGGGCGCGGTGTCGAGTCGCTCGTCTCATGGTTTCAGTCGACGCCGGTCGGCATGCTTATTGGCGCCAAGGCGCTTTGGTCGACCTGGGGTATGGCGTTTCTGCTGTTGGAGATAAAACGTCGTGCGCCCCAGAAACTCTATCTGATGGCGCCGCTCGTTGCGGCAAACCTTGTTCTTTGGATCTCGCCGACGTCGTACACGACCGAGTCAATGCGCTATCTGCTGCCGTTGCTGTTCTGGCTGCCCGTGAGTGCAGCGATGACTTTTGCCAGTGTTACACCGACCGAATGAAGCAGGGCCGCGTGCACATTATGCCCGCGGCCCTGCTTCATTCATGTGGTTAGTTGCGCTTGAGGTGGACGACGGTTTCGCAGTGGAAGGTTTGCGGGAATAGGTCGACCGGCGTGATCTTGACGGGGGAGAAGGTGCCTTCCTCGACAAAGCGCTTGAGATCGCGCGCCAGGGTGGCAGGGTCGCAGCTCACATAGGCGACATCGCGCGCACTCGTGCTGGCGATGAGGTCGATGGCCTCGGGCGCCAAGCCCGCGCGTGGTGGGTCGACCACCAGGACATCGGCGTCCTGGTCGGGGAACTCGCGCACGGCATCGCCGCCGATGACGTCGACGTTATCGAGCTTGTTGATCTCCAGGTTGCGACGCAGGTCGCGCACGGCCGGGCCGTAGGCCTCGACGGCGGCGACAAAGTCGCAGCGGCGGGCGAGCGGCAAGGTAAAGGTGCCGGCACCGCAGTACAGGTCCACGGCAAGCTCGTCTTCCTGCGGATCGAGCGCCTCCATAACGAGCTCGATCAAAATCTCGGCGCCCTTGGTGTTGACCTGGAAAAAAGACGGGGCAGACAAGCGCATCTGACCCTCGGCGATATTCTCGGTCCATGAGCCCTCTCCGGCGAGCATTTCGACCTTGGAGACACGGCGGGCCTTCTTTTCGCCCTTGCTCATCACACGCACGATGCTCGTGGGATGAGTGGCGTCCGCCAGCACGCGGGAGACCTGCGAGCGCGGAAAAGAGCCTGTCGGCGTCCAGAGTGCGACCTCGAGTGCCTTGGTGCGGCGCGATGCGCGAATGCCCACGCGTTCGAGCCCCAAGTCATGGCTGCCGCTTAGATAGTTAAGTGCGCCGACGACCGATTTGAGTGCCTTCGGGAAGCGCTTATCGAACAGCGGACACATATCGACGGTCACGATTTTGCTGGGGTCGACACCGTGCATGCCAAGGCGCACGCGACCGTTGACGACGGTCGGTTCGAGCTCGATTTTATTGCGGTAGCCCCAGTCGTCCTTGGTGTGGCAGATGGGCTGTACCAACTCATCGACCTGCTCAGGAGCGAACTTGCCGATGCGCTCGAGCGTGGAGCGCAGGTTTTGCTCCTTGGCGGCGAGCTGTGCCGTGCGTAAGAGATTGCCCCACGAGCAGCCGCCGCAGATGCCCACGAAGGGGCAGGGGGGCTGAATGCGATCGGGGCTCGGCTCCAGAATCTCGGTCGTGCGGGCGCGCATAAACGACTTGCCGTCCTGCACGACCTCGGCTTCGACGGTGTCGCCTGCCACGGCGCCCTGCACAAAGACGGCCTTGCCGTTGTCGGCGTGCGCCAGACCGTCGGCGCCGTAGGTCATCGATTCTATAGTGAGCTTCATATCCCTGCCTGTCATTCGCGTTGTTGTTCGCACCATGGTAGCAGGGAAAAGCGCCCCGCATCCGAGGCTTTCCTCAAATGCGGGGCGCTTCTACAAACTGCTTCTACAAACGACTATTTCGTCTTGCCGGTAATGAGCGTCTTAAGACCCAGGCCGATCAGACCCAGGCCCATGCGCACGCGGCCGGGGCGATGGCGCTCGATGGCCTTGGTCTTACCGGCGGGCTTATCGCGACGGGCGCTTGTCTCGGGTGCGGGCTTGGTGACCTGCGGCTCGGGCTGAGGTGCAGGTGCAGGCTCGGGCTCAATGACGGTCGCCTGGACCTTCTGAACCTTGGGCGCTTTCTCCACGGCGGGCTCTGCGGCAGCCTCGGGCTCATTCACCGGGGGAGCGGCAATCGCTTCCGGTTTGGCAACTGCCCCATGTTCAACCTCGGCCTGAATAGCTTCTTCGGCCACACGTTCCTTCTCCTGTGCGCGCTGCTGCGCGGCGGCCTCGGCGTTGCGATAGGCACGCTCCAGTAGAGCTTCCTGCGAGTTGAAGGGTTTCTCACCCTCTGCACACTCCACGGGGACCCAGGTGCCGTCGCTCGTGAGGCTGCGTGCCTTTACGTTGTCGCGCAGCTGCATGCCCATGTATTCGTGCACCAGGGCGCGGCAGGTGGGGTCGAGCACGGGGAAGGCGATCTCCACGCGGTGCTCGGTGTTGCGCGTCATCATGTCTGCCGAGCTCAGGTAAATCATGTCCGAGTCCACGCCGAAAGCATAGACGCGCGCGTGCTCCAAAAAGCGTCCGACGATGGAGCGGACATGCACGTTCTCGGTCTTGCCCGGAACACCGGGCTTGAGGCACGAGATGCCTCGGATGATCATGTCTACGCGGACTCCTGCGCACGATGCCTCGGCGATCTTGTCGATGACCTCGCGGTCGGTGAGCGAGTTGAGCTTAAAGAACACGCGGGCGGGCTCGCCGGCAAGGGCGCGCTGGATCTCGCGGTCAAGCCCGCGCATGATGAGCGGTTTCAGTCCGACGGGCGCCACACCCAGGAAGCGGTAGTCGCCGCGCAGGTTGCCCAGCGACAGGTTGCGGAAGAACAGGTTGGCGTCCTCGCCGATGCCGGGATGGGCTGTCATGAGCATAAAGTCGCTGTAGAGCTTGGCCGTCTTCTCGTTAAAGTTGCCGGTGCCCAACAGCGTCAGGCGTGTAAGCGCCATGCCCTCGCGATAGGTGAGCTGGCAGATCTTTGAGTGGCATTTAAAGCCCTCGGAACCATAGATGACGGTGCAGCCGGCCTCTTCCAGGCGCTCGGCCCACTCGATGTTGTTCTGCTCGTCAAAGCGTGCGCGGAGCTCCATGAGCACCGTGACCTCTTTGCCGTTCTCGGCAGCATCGATCAGCGACTCGCATAGGCGGCTCTGCTTGGCCACGCGGTAGAGCGTGATGCGCAACGAGATGCACTCGGGGTCGTAGGCGGCCTCGTGTACCAGATCCAGGAAGGGGTTCATGGCCTCATAGGGATAAAAGAGCAGCTTGTCGTGCTGAAGTACCTGCTCGCGGATGGAGCGGGTCATGTCGATGGTGGGATTGGGCTGCGGCTTAAACGGCGTAAAGAGCAGCTCGTTGCGCAGGTGCTCGGGAATCTTGCCCTCAATGCCAAAGACGTAGCCCAGGTTGAGCGGGATATCGCAGGTAAAGACCGAGCGACGCGAAAGCTCGAGCGCCTTGCGGATAGTCTTGAGCGTCGCCTTCTCGAGCGATCCCGAGACCGCGAGCACTACCGGCTGCAGGCGCAGGCGCTTCTTGAGAATGCGCTTCATGTGCTGGCGGTAGTCCTCTTCCTCCTCGACGCCCTCGCCGTCCGGATCGATGTCAGCGTTGCGGGTGACGCGGATCAGCGCACGATCCAGCGGCTTATAGGAGCCAAAGCAGCTGTCCAGGCAGGCGAGGATGACGTCCTCGAGCAAGATGTAGGAGTAGGTGCCGGTGGGCGAGGGGATTTCGACCACGCGGTTCATCGAGGCGGGAATCTCGATAAGGCCCAGCAGGCTCTCCTCGTCGGTGGCACCGTCCAGACCACAGGCCAGATAGAGCGCGCCATTGCGCAGGTTGGGGAAGGGGTGGCGAGGATCGATGACCAGCGGCGAGATGACCGGTGACACGTAGGCCTGGAAGTAGCGGGTTACAAAGGTGCGCTCCTCGGGCGTAAGCGAATCGATGCGGGCGCGGTGAACGCCCAAGGTGTCGAGCTTGCCCTCGATGCTCTTAAAGATGGACTCCCAACGGGTAAGGAGCCCGGGCAGCTCCGCCATGACAGCGTCGACCTGTTCGGAGGCGGTCATATTGCTCTTGTTGTCGACAGGCTGCTTTTTGAGCTCGGCAAGGTCGGACAGGCCACCCACGCGCACCATAAGGAACTCATCGAGGTTTGACTCGAAGATCGAGACGAACTTAAGGCGCTCGAACAGCGGCACGGACTCATCAAAAGCCTCGTCGAGCACGCGGTTGTCAAAGCGTAGCCAGCTGAGCTCTCGGTTTTGCGTGTACGAGAAGTCGCGCGGCGGCTTGCGCAGCTTAGCGGCCTTTTGCTTCTTTTCGATTTTGCTCGGCATATGCATCTGTCCGTTCAGTCCCCGCAGGGGACGGTAGCCTAACACTATTCACTATTGTCTCAATTTAGTCGACTTGCGGCACGGACGTATTGTGCGAACGGTATCTTTACCTACTTCTTACGCTGTCAAGCATGCAACTAACTGCCCAACTCGTTTTGAAAACAATCTATATCCATACTCAACTGGTGAGAAAGTATGAATAAGAATGATTGCAAGCTGAATATAATCGAATCCAAATCGAATCGCGGACAAACAACATATATATGCAGAAAACCGTTTAAGCTATGCAATTCCTAAACATGAAAATAATTGTGCAATCTGGCTTAATTCCTTAGAAAAAAGAACGTTTACCTTTGAAAACCTGCTTTAGAAAACTGAAGTGCATCATGGGGGAATCATATGCGATATACCGTTCATCGCACTTTGCTGACCGTTCGGGGGCGAGGTGGAATTGCGGGTGGTTTTTGGATATAACTAGAGCTGTCAGCAAGCAGCGTCCCATACGGAGGGGCGCTAACGAATCGGCCCTGACAGGGGCCCGAAAGAAAGGTAGGAGGCCATGACGAAAGGTCTGCACGTGCCTTCCGAGATCGGCAAGCTCAGGAAGGTCTGCCTGCACCGTCCCGGCGACGAGCTCCTCAACCTGCCGCCCGACGAGCTCGAGCGACTCCTGTTCGACGACGTCCCGTTCCTGGAGGTCGCACAGCAGGAGCACGACACCTTCGCCCAGATCCTGAGGGACCAGGGCGTGGAGGTCCTCTACCTCGAGAACCTCGTCGCCGAGGTGTTCGACCAGGTCCCCGGCGCCCGCGCCGAGTTCACCGACCAGTACATCGCCGAGGCCGGCATCCGCGGCCAGCACATGCCGCAGATCGTCCGCGAGAAGCTGGACTCCATCGAGGACAACCTCGAGTTCGTCAAGAAGACCATGGCCGGCATGACCAAGGCCGAGATCGACATGCCCCTCACGGCGTCCACGACCCTCGACTCCCTGGTCAACTCCGAGTCCGAGTCCGACCTGATCATCGACCCGATGCCCAACCTCTACTTCACCCGCGACCCGTTCGCGGTCGTCGGCGAGGGCGTCAACCTCAACCGCATGTACTCGGTCACCCGCAACCGCGAGACCCTGTACGGCAAGTACGTCTTCAAGTACCACCCCGACTACAAGGACGTCTCCCTGTACTTCCGCCGCGACTGCCAGTTCCACACCGAGGGCGGCGACGTGCTGAACATCAACGAGAAGACCCTCGCCGTCGGCATCTCCCAGCGCACCCAGGCCGCGGCCATCGACGTCATGGCCCAGAACATCTTCTGGAACTCCGACTCCAAGGTCGAGCGCATCCTGGCCTTCGACATCCCGGTCTCGCGCGCCTTCATGCACCTCGACACGGTCTTCACCCAGATCGACGTCGATAAGTTCACGATCCACCCCGCCATCATGGGCACCCTGCGCGTCTACGAGCTGACCGCCGGCAAGAACCCGGGCGACGTGAACATCCGCCTGATCGAGGACACCCTCGAGCACGTCCTGGAGGACGCCACCGGCGTCGACCAGGTCAAGCTGATCCCCTGCGGCGGCGGCGACCCGATCGCGGCCTCCCGCGAGCAGTGGAACGACGGCTCCAACACCCTGTGCGTCGAGCCCGGCAAGATCTGCGTCTACGCCCGCAACACCGTCACCAACGACGTGCTGTACAAGGAGGGCCTGGACCTTCTCGTCGTGCCCTCCGCCGAGCTCTCCCGCGGCCGCGGCGGCCCGCGCTGCATGAGCATGCCCTTCTGGCGCGAGGACCTCTAAGGTCTTCAAGGACCCGTACAGGTCTTAATACATACATCTAGCTGCCATTAGATGTCTCCCATTGGGGCGGTGCGGGTTTTCGCACCGCCCCAATCTTGTATGAGGAACGTCAACACGATTGGATGACTGCTTTTGTAAGGAGCATGGCCATGGACATCAAGACGATTGGCGTTGAGGAGTGGCTTAACGTTTGGGAGAAGAGCGCCACGTGGGACATCGCCCAGTCGACGATCTCGTCGCTCACCATGGGCGAGCTGCGCGCGCTCGACGAGCAGGACGGCGCCACGTTCTATGAGCGGATGGACCGCGAGAAGATGAACTACGGCTGGATCGAGGGTTCGCCTGAGTTTAAGGCCGAGGTTGCCAAGCTGTATCGTCGCGAGGTCAATCCCGATCACATTCTGCAGACCAATGGCTGCACGGGCGCTAACCTCAACGCCATCATGGCTGTAGTCGAGCCCGGCGACCACGTTATCGCCGAGTGGCCTACCTATGCGCCGCTCTATGAGATTCCGCGTACGCTTGGCGCCGAGGTCGAGTATTGGGAGCTTCGCGAGGAGCTCGGGTGGAAACCCGATATCGAACAGCTCAAGCGCTTGGTGCGCCCCAACACCAAGCTCATCTGCATCAATAACGCTTCGAACCCCATCGGAACGGTGCTCGATGCCGACACGCTCGGCCAGATTGCCGAGATCGCCCGCTCGGTTGGTGCCTATGTGCTGTGCGACGAGGTGTATCTGCCGCTTGAGAACACCGAGGGCTTTTTGTCGATGGCCGATGTGTACGAGAAAGCCATCGTCACCAACTCGGTGTCCAAGACCTATTCGACGCCTGCGGCCCGCGTGGGCTGGGTCGTGGCAGACGAAGAGATATCCAGCCGCATCCGCACCTATCGCGATTACACCATGATCTGCGGCGGCGTGTTCAACGATGCCCTGGCGACCTATGTGCTTGAGCACAAGGACAAGATCCTTGAGCGCAATCGCAAGATCGTGTTTGGCAACCGCGATATCGCGCAGGCTTGGATCGATACGCAGCACCGCGTTTCCTGGACGGCGCCGCAGGGCGTGTCCACCTCGTTTATCCAGCTTGATATTCCCGAGGACGACGAGGAGTTCTGCAAGCGCCTGCTGTCCGAGAGGGGAGTGCTGCTGGTACCCGGCAGCCGCTTTGAGCTTCCCTGCGGCGCACGCCTGGGCTACTGCGCGAGCGAGGACGTTCTGCGCGAGGGTCTGAGGCTTCTGGGCGAGGCGCTGGCGGAGTTCGATCGCTAGGATTCCGACGGCTCTCAAAGCCGCTCAAATCTATCTACGATTATCGATAACAGTCCCGTTTCCCATGAGGGGAGCGGGACTTTTTTCTATACCGAGAAGTCAAGTTGTTACAAATGAGGCCGTAAAGCGAGCAGGTATTCGCTGGGCCTTATACTGAGCTTCCGGTGAACGGTATCCAACGTCTGGTAAACGGTAATATGCTTACCAGAAATGAATAGGACAAACTTTTTTCTGAATAAAAATGAAAATGGTTGAGACACGGTATGAACCGCTAATTCTATTCATAGCTTTATTGGAAATATGCAATATGAGGGTGGTTTAGCAAAGTTTAGTTCCATTTGATTTTAGGATTGAAAACGCGTTTAAGCACGTAAATACGCTTTATTAAGATGAAGTGTGCCATGCGTGAAGTATATGTGTATGCCGTTCACCCCCTATAAAAAACCGTTCGGGGGCAAGGTGGAAGTATGAGCTGATTTTGGATATAAATATGTCGTCAGCAATAACGCCTCACACGGAGGGGCGCTAACGAATCGGCCCTGACAAGGGCCCGAAAGAAAGGTAGGAGGCCATGACGAAAGGTCTGCACGTGCCTTCCGAG
>CAJMOL010000049.1 GCA_905215095.1 uncultured bacterium
CTATTTTTGAAAAAGTTTGCAGGCATTTTCCCAAGCGGCTTGCGCGATTGTTTCGGCGTCCTCACCTGTGCGATCGACACGGTCGTTAACCAGCGCGTTTGCCGTAATGGAGATCATTGCGGGCTCGCATTCAAGACCGCGGATGGGCTCCGGAGCCATATACGGGCAATCCGTCTCGAACAAAATTCGATCGAGTGGGGTTGCCGCAAATGCCTCGCGCACGTCGTCGTTTCGCTTAAAGGTGGCCGCGCCACCATAGGCGATATAGCAGCCCAGCTCCACAAAGCGCTCCATCGTGGCGCGGTCCTCGCCAAAGCAGTGCAGCACACAACCGGCCTGGGGCACGCCCACTTCGCGCAGTACGTTGTACGCATCAACGTGCGAGGTGCGCTCCCCATCCGAGTCCTCGTGACGCAGGTGCAGCTCCGCCGGCACATTGCGGCGCACGGCAAGCTCGAGCTGGCGCGCCATGCAATCAATCTGCACGTTATGGGGTGCCGGCGCGATATCGTCGTCATAGTCCATGTGATAGTCCAGGCCGATTTCGCCAATACCGGCGCATAAGGGGTCATCAAGTGCGGCAACGACCTGTGCATGAACGTCGTCGGTATAGTCCGGCGCGCCATACGGATGCACGCCGGCAAGATACTTGATCTGCGGGATATCCTGCATCGGAAGAATCTCGCGCACCAGCCAGTCACTATAGTCCGTCACGCTACGCTTGTCGGCGATGGGGTCGAACATCGTCACCAACAGGTCGACGCCCGCGGCTTTGGCGCGCACGAGCGTCTCGGGCACATCCTTGCCCCAAAACGAAAGCAGATGTGCATGCGTGTCGGCAAGCGGCGCCAAGGGCACGGGACAAGCAACCGTCGTCTTTTTCTTGGTAAACGTCACGCGTTCGGCATTAGGCGTCATGGATTAGCTCCCGGGCCAGACGGACAAAGTCGGCAACATCGAGCGTCTCGGCGCGCGTGGTGGGTGCGATACCGCAAACCTCAAAAGCGGCATCGAGCACGTCCTTGGCAAAACCGTTGGCGCTCATGGAATTGCGGATGGTCTTGCGACGCTGGGCAAATGCAGCATCAATCACGCGGGCCACAAACTCGCGGTCGAGTCCTTCGGGCACCACGCCGTCAACACGGTCGATACGCACGACGGCCGAGTCCACGTGCGGCGCCGGCATAAAGCAACGCGGCGGCACCTCAAAGCGACCCGTCACCTGCGCATACAGGCCGAGTTTTGCCGTGTAGCCGCCATAGGTCTTGTTGCCCGGCACTGCGGCAATGCGATCGGCAACCTCCTTTTGCACCATGACCACGGCACGCTTGAGCGCGGGCATCGTCTGGAAGAACTGCAAGATGATCGTCGCCGCCACGTTATAGGGCAGATTCGCGACAAACACCGTGGGTTCACCACCGGCGGCATGCTCAATCTGCTCCGGCGTCACCTTAAGCGCGTCGCCCATGATAAAGCGGAAGTTGGCATAGTCGGCGGCGTGGGCGTCAAGCACCGGCTCAAGCTCGGGATCGGCCTCAATCGACGTAACGCACGCCGCCTCCTGCAGCAGGGCCAACGTCAGCGTGCCGCAACCCGGGCCGACCTCGAGCACGCGCTCATCGCCCGCAAGCTCAGCGAGCTCACAGATACGCTCGATCACATGGTTGTCGATCAGGAAGTTTTGGCCCAGGCGATGCTTGGTCGCAAGGCCAAACTCCTCTAGCAGCTCCCTAGTTGCCGTGGGGTTTGCCAAAGGCGAAGTTGTCATGGTTGCCTCCTTAACATGGTGGCTGCATCGTAAAGCAAAAGGGCATGGACCGTTGCGGCCATGCCCTTACATCTAAACAGCAAATTGCCGATATGGCGCGCAGCGGCTTAGCCCAGACGCGGGAACAGCGGCTCGCCCTTCTCGACGGGCTGACCACCGGCAAGCAGGCCCCAAGCGCAAATGCCCTTGAGGTCGTCGCTCGCGGCCTCGTCCTCGCAGGACAGGCGGCGCAGGGCCTCGGCAGAGGTCTGGGGCATGAGCGGCATCAGCAGGTGGGCGGCAATGCGGATGGCCTCGAGCAGGTTGTAGATCACAAACGCCAGCTCGTCAGCCTTGGCCTCGTCCTTGGCAAGCGCCCAGGGCTCGGAGTCCTCGATGTAGTGGTTGGCGGCATGGATGAGCTCCATGACCTCGTCCTTGGCTCCGCCGTAATCGAGCACGTCCATCTTGGCCATGTAGCGCTCGACCAGACCATCGGCGATCTTTGCCAGCGGGTTGTCGAACGCATCGAACGATGCGGGCTTGGCGGGCGCGCAACCATCAAAGTACTTGCCGCTCATGTTGAGCGAACGCGAGATAAGGTTGCCCCAGCTGTTGGCCAGGTCGGCGTTGTAGACCTGCTCCATGCGATCGAAGCTGATGGCACCGTCGGTGCCGGGGACGACGTCGGTCATGAAGTAGTAGCGATAGCCCTCGACGCCCAACATGTCGATAACGTCCTGCGGAGCGATGGCGTTGCCGCGGCTCTTGGACATCTTCTCGGCCTTGCCGGTCTCGGCGTTGCGCACGGTCAGGAAGCCGTGGGCAAAGACGTGCTCGGGCAGGGCCTCGCCGATGGCCATGAGCATGGCGGGCCAAATGACGCAGTGGAAGCGGATGATGTCCTTGCCCACGATGTGGAACTGCGCGGGCCAGCGATAGGCCAGCTCGGCACGCGCCTCGTCGGTGTCGACACCGTAGCCGACGGCCGTCATATAGTTGAGCAGCGCATCGAACCACACGTAGGTCACGTGACCCTCGTCGAACGGAACCTGAATGCCCCAGTCAAAGCTCGTACGGCTCACGGAAAGGTCGTTGAGGCCGCCTTCGACAAAGCTGCGCACCTCGTTCATGCGGAACGCAGGCTCGACAAAGTCGGGGTGCTCGTCATAGAGCTTGAGCAGCTTGTCCTGGAAGGCGGAAAGCTTAAAGAAGTAGGACTCCTCCTGCACGCGCTCGAGCGGACGGTGGCAATCGGGGCACAGGTGTTGGCCGACGCTGCCGTACTCTTCGTCACCCTTCTGGACCTGTGTATCGGTAAAGTAGGTCTCGTCGGGCACGCAGTACCAGCCGTCGTAACTGCCCTTATACAGGTAGCCGGACTCCTTCATGCGCTCCCACAGGTACTGCACGGCATGATGCTGGCGCGGCTCGGTGGTGCGGATGAAGTCGTCGTTGGAAATCTCGAGCTTGCTCCAAAGCTCCTTGAAGTGCGGGGCCTGGCTGTCGGTCCACTCCTGCGGCGTCATGTTGTGCTTGGCTGCGGCCTCGGCGACCTTCTCGCCGTGCTCGTCCATGCCGGTCAGGAACTTGACGTTATAGCCGGCGGAGCGACGATAGCGAGCCTGGACGTCGGCGATGATGGTGGAATAAGCCGTGCCCAGATGCGGATCGGCGTTGACGTAGTAGATGGGCGTCGTGATAAAGAACGAAGGCTTGCTTTGATCCATGGGGTTTGTCCTCCAGAAAAACGTTGCATACAGGGGATGATTCTAGCGCAAGGGCTGGATATCCTCCATCTATTGCATATCGAGCACCATGGCATAGACATCGCGCTTGCGGCGCGAGTACTTCTGTGACAGGCGCTTTGCCACCGCGGAGGCGGGCTCCCCCTCCTCGAGCGCGGTGCGAATGTCCTCACGCAGGGCTTCGTCGGGATCCGCTGCCGCGGCTCCAACGGGCGCGATACCGGCATCCTCGTCCTCACTCGGCGGCGCGATGACCAGCGCAATCTCGCCCTTTACCTCGCCACGGGCACGCAGCTCCTCGGTTAGCTGGGCGGCAGATCCACGCAAGACTTCCTCGTGCAGTTTGGTGAGCTCGCGACAGACGGCAACCTCACGCTGGGGAAAGACCTCCGCCACGGCCTCGAGCGTCGCCACGATGCGATGTGGAGACTCGTAGAAGATGAGCGCGCCGGGGACGACGGCAAGGCGCTGCAGTCGGCGCACGCGGTCGCCGTGCTTGCGACCCAAAAAGCCTTCGAAGAAGAAATGCTCGCAGGGAATACCGGACGACACGAGCGCCGTGACGCAAGCAGAGGGCCCGGGAATAACTTCGACGGGCACATCGGCCTCACGCGCCGCCTCGACCAGCGCCTGGCCGGGATCGGACACGCTCGGCATGCCGGCGTCCGAGGCAAAGGCGAGGGTCTCCCCCGCCAGCAGGCGGTCGACCAGGCCGGCTGCGCGACTTGCGATCACGTTCTCGTCGCAACGAACGAGCGGCTTGGAGATGCCCAGGTGCATCAGCAACTTTGAGGTCACACGCGTGTCCTCGCAGCAGATGGCATCGGCGGCGGCAAATGCCTCGCCGACGCGCGGAGACAAGTCGCCCAGGTTACCGATGGGCGTACCGACCACATAAAGTTTGCCCGTGCGGGCGCTGTTTTGCGTCATATCAACCTATTCAATCATGCCGCGCTCGAGCGTGCCGAGTGCCGCGCGGGCGTCCCATGCTGCAATACGCTTCTCGGTCTTCCACGTTTGGAAGAACCAACCGGCAGCCGGCGCAAACGATGCCAGCTGGTTGGCGATGAACACGCGCTCGTAGGCATTGCGGCCCTCGGGCGTAACCGACGAGTTGGCAAAGATCGCCGCGCCCGACCATTCGCCCACCAGCACGGGGAACCCAGTCGAAATCGCTTCTTTAAGCTCGCGCTTGTTACGCGAAATCGCCGTCGTCAGACCGCGGGGGCTCGTGATGTCGAGCGCATACTCGTCGCGGTAATGGTACAGGTGAAGGTCCATGTAGACGTTCTTGTACTTGGCACCGCGCATAAAGTGCTTCCACTCGCCGGGGTGTCCCGAAGAGGAAAAGACGACGATCTTATCCTCGGGCATATACGAACGGACGAGCTCGTAGGCATCGCGATAGAAGTTGCGCAGGTAGTGCGCCGGAATACCGTCCGTCATGGTAAAGAGGCTCTTGCGTACGCTCATCTGCGGCGTATCCAACAGCTCGATGCCTAGCAGGCTCTCGGCCTCGCCGTAGCGATCGGCCAGGCGCTCGAGCACATCGAGCGCAACGTGACGGCCATTGGTGGACGAATGCCACTCAGCGACGACTTCCGGCGTCGTGGGCGAATCGTTGGAATCGCCCTGGCCACCGGGCACAGTTGCTAGATCAAGCAGCACGCGGATGTCGTACTTGGCAGCCCACTCAATTGCACGGTCGATGTAGTCGACAACCGAGATGTAGGACGCATCGGACTCCTGCGAGCCAAAGGCATACCAGGGCACCGGCAGACGCACGGCGTTGAGGCCGATCTGCGCCATGCGACGGAAATCGTCCTCGCTCACAAACGTCTCGTAATGACGGCGCATGCGCTCGTTATAGGCAGCGGTGCCCATGGCCTCCTGCAGCTCGGCTGCATTGGATGCTCCGGTCGCTGCATAGAGCGACGGGGTCACCCAGGGCTCGGGAATAAACCAGCCAGAGAGATTAACGCCGAGAATCCTCTCCATCACGGCCCCCTTCGAATCGCGCAGGCCGAACCTGCATCGTATTGCATAGGAAAAGTATCGTTTTGAGTATACCCGCGCGTGCGGACAGGCGACCGAACGGTCTACAAAGTGGCGCAAAAGTGGGAGAAATGTCCGGGCGGGCGGAATCCGCGCATCCCGCTCTGAAGCCAAATTCCGGGATGCAGTTTCCGCAGGAGCCCTCGGTAAAAGAAAAGGACCCCTTTGCAGAGGTCCTAGTCAATTCAAGGTGGCGGGGAAGGGAATCGAACCCCTGACACGAGGATTTTCAGTCCTCTGCTCTACCAACTGAGCTACCCAGCCATTTGAGGTGTGCCTTGTTTCAAGGCTTGATTAGTATAACCAAGGACACGCTCCGGTCAACCGAGAATTTTAAAAAAATTTTTGAGCGCGACATCGGCCACGATCTCGCTGCTATAGAACGGCACATCAGAAGTATCAACCGGCCGCAAGAAGTTTTTCACTCAGGGCCGCACGGGCAAACTCACTTGGCGTCATTCCTTCAGCCGCCGCCCGTCGACGAATCGCTTCCTTCATCCCTAGAGGAATCTTGACCGATAGCGTTGCCGTTCCCTCACCTGAGAGTGGAGGCCGTCCATGCACGATTCCACCAACGGTGTGTTCACCATCCGGAAACTCTCCGCGCTCGTACGACTCACACCACGCGTCAATCATTTCATCCGTTACAACCTGACCACTAGCGGTCGTATATGTCTCGCCCATCATCGACCCCTTCCGTCAGGTATTTTTTGGCGTTGGGATGGATCTCAACATCCATGCATCTTCTCCTCCATCTTACCCAATTTCGTATGACGAAAGTCCCCTGTCGCCAATTCTTATGCCGGCACGCGTTGGAGAACAGGGGGCGAAACAATGAGTGAAGGGCGTTCGAGTGCCGCCCAGGCACCGGGACAGGAACACATACGCCAAGGGCGTACGTTTTCGTAGCATGCGAGGACATTGCCGCTGCGATCGATAAAGGCAATGTCGATGGGATAGGCCATAAAGCAGGTGTGAACCGAGGAACAGCGCGGAAACGCCATGACAAGCGGCAGTCCGCTGGCGGCAATTGGCCGCCGTCCCAGCATGCCGCGCAGACGCACGGTAAACGACTCCGCCACCACAAACTCGGCCGGCGTCCAACCCAACCTGTTGAGCGCCCGCGCGTAGGCGATATAGGACGAGACCGCGGTCACATGACCACCCCCGGACGCCATGGATCGACCGTCACCGCACGTTCATGCGTGAGCACGGCCGGCGCCCCCAGGGAAACGCCGGCGATGCTCAGCAAACTCGGCCACGGCTCGTAGTGCATGGTGCAGGTATAGGTCCTAAACGTGCCAGAAAGAGAGAGCAGACTACCATCCGATGACGCCGTGCCTTGCTCGCTCGAGACCTCGACCTGTAGGTCATATCCCTCCATGGCATCCTGAATCTGAGCTTGAACGGTCGCGGAAGCGTCAATGGAGCTCTCGTCACCCTCCCCGCCCGGCGCCACAGCGTGCGCAAGCACGATGTCGGGCACCACGCGGTCGAAGCGCGCGACAGCGCCGGCAAAGATCATGACGTTGTACGCGACGAGAGCCAGCACGAGCAGGACAGGCGTGACCACGGCCATCTCGACCGTCGCCTGGGCACGCTCCTCGCGCAAGCCCGCGCGAATGCCCATTACGACCCACCGCCAAAAGCTCCCACCAGCGTGGCAACATCGACAGTGAGCGGGATGGAGCGGCCACCGGGCAGCGGGATCTCCGCAAGCGTGAACACCGCGCTGCTGATGGTGCGCTCGACGTGATATTCCAAGGCCTCGCAAAGTGCCTTGGGGTCAGTCACGCCCAAGGGGATTTTTCGCAGGGTATCTTGAGTTTTGGAGATGCCTGCGATATCGGACCCCGGACTTTTGATGACATTGGCGGTATCGGTCAGCACCGGTTTTCGCAGACGCAAATCGCACGGTTCGAGCCCCAGCGCCGCCACGGAGGACGAGACGGTGTCACCGAGCCAGGACGCGATGGAGCCCAACGCGCCGCTACCCCCTCCCAAGCCACCGATCAGCTCTCCCATAAGCTCGTCGGCCGCACCCTGGATGTCTCCGTACCCCACAAGCAGGCGGCCCCAAACATCCATAACACCGTCGAGCACGCCGGCAACGCCGCCCGAACGCTCCTCCAGCGTCGAGAAAAACCGCGAGAGAACGTTATTTTGTGCCGTCGCATCATCGGGTGCGAGTACTGCAGCAGAAATTGCACCACGATCGCCAAGCTCGACTGCCGTGCTAAACGAAGAGTTGAGCTCGTCGGGACTGGAGATGGCGCCCGAGACCGCAAAGGCGACCACGCCGTTGCGACCGGGCGGGGCGATGCGCGGACGCTCACCGGATAGTTCTTTGATGGCGGTATCGAACGCATTGCCCGCACGGTCGGCTTCGTCCTCGGTCTGACGCTCGAGTTCGAGTTCCTTGTTGCGACAGTCGACGTAGTCCTCCAGGGCGTCTTTAAACTTGTCAAAGTGATACTCGAAGCCGTTTTCGATAGAGGTTGAAGGCGCCGCAACAGCACCAAGCGACGAAACGCCAAAATGGCATTTGCTGCATTTATCCTGCCCATCGTAATCGGCAACCGAAGCAAATCCGCTCGGCGTTCCTTTCTTATAGTTAGGGCAGGTCGTCCCGTAATGCAGATACGCCTTGTCATCGTTCATGCTCGTCGGCCACACCGCATCGGTATAGAGTTCCGTCGCCCGAACCTCATCAGAGTTGCGCGGCAGCAGCGGAATATAGGAGGAAACCCTGTCTCCGTTCTCAGTTATATATGCCCGATCGACCTCCGCACTCGCATAGGTATAAAACGCCTTACGCGCCGCAGACTCTGCCTTCATCTCGACACTCGAGCCTTGGGGCTTCTCGCTTGCCAGACGCCGATGGTAGTAGTCCTTCGAGCGATTGAGCGCCACTTGGGGCTCCCACGTAACGCTCGATGAGTAATGCGGATTTTGAACACCGGAGAGATCCGTTAGGCTTTTTGCGCGCTCCCACATACACGAACAGCTGCCGACCGAACCTTTATCCGACCCACCGCAATCCGCTAGCCAGGCGCGCTCTTTGGCCTTCGCCGTCTCCTCCGATGCTTTTTGCAGCTCCTCGGCCGCGCGTTCCAAATCTTCCGATGCATCTTTAATGGCATCGGTCGAAATCTCGGACCCTTCGAGCGCAACAAAATCCGACTCGGATGTCCTGGGCACGGCGAGCGCCGTACCGGTATAGGTCACGCCGTCGGTATCCTGCGCCGATACTGCCTGCATGGCGCGCGCGGCAACCAGGTACGGCAAGGCGGTCTCGATCTTTTGCAGGCCCTTTGCCGCGCTTTTAGCAAACTTGTTACGCGTTTTAATGA
>CAJMOL010000050.1 GCA_905215095.1 uncultured bacterium
ATTACCCTGCCCGAGCTGGCGCAGCTGTGCGACGTGTTCTACATCGGCGGCACCAAGTGCGGCGCTCTGTGCGGCGAGGCTGTGGTGTTTTGCGGCATGCACACCCCGGCGCATCCCATTCCGCGTATTAAGCAGCACGGCGCGCTGCTTGCCAAGGGCCGCCTGACGGGTGTGCAGTTCGAGGCCCTTTTTACCGATGGCCTGTATTTTGAGATTGGTCGCCAGGCGATTGAGACCGCTCAGGCGCTGCGTCGCGTGCTGCACGAGCGCGGCTACCAGTTCTTCTTGGAGACGCCGACCAACCAGCAGTTTGTGATTCTGCCCAACGAGGACATGGCCCGCATTCGCGAGCATGCCTCGATCGAGTACTGGGAAAAGTACGACGAGACCCACACCGTGGTGCGCTTTTGCACTAGCTGGGCCACGACGCAGGAGGATATCGACGCGTTGGCGGCTGTCCTGTAGCCTGATGTAATGACGAGGGGCCGCCTTGCGCTTGGGTTTGGCGCAAGGCGGCCTTTGTTTTTGAGGGAGAAGGGTTGTATGACCGAGATGTCCGAGCCGACGATTCGCCTGGCGACGCCCGATGATGCGCCGGCGTTGCTTGCCATCTATGAGCCGTATGTGCGCCAGACGGCGATTACCTGCGAATACGAGGTGCCGAGCGTTGAGGAGTTCGCTGGGCGCATCGAGCGTACGCTCAAGCGCTATCCATATTTGGTGATGGAGTTGGACGGGCGTCCGGTAGGCTACGCCTATGTGAGTCCGCTCAACAGCCGCGAGGCATACGACTGGTCGGTCGAGACGTCGATCTACCTGGCGCGCGACGTGCGCCACGGCGGGCTGGGCCGCAAGCTGCACGACGCGCTCAAGCAATGTCTGATCGCGATGGGCATCACCAACATGTGCGCGCTCATTGCCGTGCCGCACGACAAGGACGACGAGTACCTGACGCACAACAGCCAGGATTTCCATGCCCATATGGGATATCGCCTGGTGGGCGCCTTCGACCGCTGCGCCCAAAAGTTCGGCCGCTGGTACGACATGTGCTGGATGGAGCTGGTCCTGGCCGAGCGCGTCCCTAACCAACCTAAGCCAACCTGGTTCCCCGACCTCCTCGCCTAAAACCACCACAAAGGTGCCTGTCCCCTTTGTGGTGGTTTTGGTGTTGGTTAGCCGATGGGTTCGGTGTATTTGGCACGGTCGGTGCGTTGGATGCGCTTGGAGACATGGAGCGGGCGGCCGTCGGTGTCGTAGACGTAGTCGGTGATCAGGATCAGCGCCTGCCCGCGCTCAACGTTGAGCAAAAACGCCTCGTTTTGCGAGGCGTAGCACACCTCAAAGGTCTTATGCCCCTGTGCCGGCGCGCGATGGAATTCTTGGCGCAGCGTCGCGTAGAGCGAACCGTTGATATCGCGATCGATGAGCGTCTCGAAGCTTGGCGGCAGGTAGGTGGTCTCCAGGCACAGCGGCACGTCGTCCAGGTAGCGCAGACGGACAAGTTTGACGAGCTTGCTGCCCACGGCGGCGTCAAAGAACTTAGCTATGCTGCCGGCCGCCTTGGCAAAGCCCGAGTCCACGGTGCGCGTGGTGGGCTTCATGCCCTGACCTTCGACCTGCTTGGTATAGCTCGAAAACACTAGGTTGTTCTCGTGGAGCGCGGGCGTGTCGGCCACAAAGGCGCCACGCCCGCGCTCGGTGCGCACCAGGCCCTCATCAACGAGAACCTTAAGGGCGTGGCGCACGGTGCTGCGCGACAGCCCCGATTCGTCCATGAGCTCCATCTCGGACGGCAGCTTGTCTCCGCGTGCGTAGATGCCGGCGGCGATGCGGTCGCGAAGCGTACCCGCCAAGCGCTCGTATTGGCTCAGTTTCTTTTTAGATGAAGCGTTCATGCGATCAGCCTATATTTAACTTGTATGCTTATCTAAGCAAGCATGTATTCAACACAACAATAAAACCGCTGGTATTGAGCTACCGAAAACCTTACCAGCAAAATTTCTAAGATAAATATAGCATACAACTAGTCGACATAACCAAAACATGTATGTAACTTGTATGCCATCGAGAGCATCAAACGAGAAGAAAGGCTGATGCACGATGACTACTCAGGAACAGGTTAAGGATGTCGTCTCCCAGGTTTTGGCTGACAAGGCAGACAAGGGCGGCATCAAGCGCGTCGTGTGGATTGGTGCCGGCGGATCCAACGGCGGCAACTATCCTGCCCAGTACTTTATGGAGCACGAGGCCACGCAGGTCGTGAGCTCCAGCTACACCAGCAATGAGTTCGTGCACGCCACCCCGGTCTACGTCAACGAGAACACCCTGGCCGTCGTCGTGTCCATGCGCGGCACCAAGGAGACCATCGTTGCCGCCCAGGTCGCCAAGGACCACGGCGCCAGCACCATCGCCATCTATGTTGACGAGTCCGGCCTCACCGAGGTCTGCGACTACAAGATCCAGTACGACAGCCTGGCCGTCGACGAGTCCTGCATGGGCCGCACCAACTCCGCCGTCGTGACCATGATCGCCATGGAGCTTACGCAGCAGACCGAGGGCTATGCCGAGTACGAGACCGCTATGGCCGCGTTTGACTTGGTCGACCCCATCTATCGCAAGGCCGTCGAGTACACCCGTCCGCTCGCTGCCAAGTGGGCCGAGCAGAACGCCGACAAGCCCTGCATCAACGTCATGGCTCAGGGTCCGCTCTTTGGTGCCGCCTACGTCTTTAGCATCTGCAACGTGCAGGAGATGCTGCAGATCGACTCCTGCACCATCAACACCTGCGACTTCTTCCACGGCCCCTTCGAGATCCTGGACAAGCGCACCTCGCTGTTCCAGCTCATCAGCGTCGGCCGCAGCCGCTGCAACGACGAGCGCGGCATCCGCTTCGTCAACCAGTACGGTGGCGAGCGCGTCTATCAGCTCGACGCCAAGGAGCTCGGCCTCAACGACATCAAGGACAGCGTGAGCGAGTACTTCAACCACCTGATCTTTGCCCCGATCCTCAACAACGTCTACATGCGTGCGCTTTCTGCCGTCACCCACAAGGACTATATGACGCGCCGCTACATGTGGAAGCTGGACTACTAAGAGTTACGCGGTTTTACCAAACCGCGTAACGGGCCGACGCTGCAAACCCACCTGAGCGGCAATCTGCCTTTCAGCTTCAGCGGCATGACCAGGAGGTCAATGCCGCTTCGCTTCAAGGCACCTTGCTCGCTCAGGTGGGTTTTCGCTGACGTTGCCAAAGCATCGGCGTCGCCTTGGTCCAGATGTGGCACTTGGGGACAGTCCTAGTCGTTGGGGACGTTCTTAAATGACTAGTCATCCAAGGACGTCCCCAACGACTACTCATTTAAGTACGTCCCCAATGAGTACCCAATGAGTATGTGGGGAGCGGATTTTTCCGCTCGCCGATTTGTGTCTTGAAAAATGTATATAACGACTATAACGTAGTGTGAAACATATTGGAAACAATACCGAGGAGGCTGCGTTGAAGAAAAGCAATCTGGGCTATGTGCTGGTGCTGATCGCCGCGCTTATGTGGGGCAGCATCGGAATCTTTGTAAAAGGCATCTCGGCCCTGGGTGTTTCGTCTCAGAGCATGGCGGCCTTTCGCCTGTTGTCGGGTGCTGTCTTAATGGCTCCGGTCTTGGCGTTCATGGGTTGCCAGGGAGGTGCTCGTGAGGGAAAAGCATCGGGTCCCCTGGCACTGTTCAAGGCAAGTCCTAAAGAGCTTGTTCCCTGTGCGCTTCTTGGCATTATCGGCCTCGCCACCGCTAACACGCTTTATTACGAGTGCATGGGCGAGGTGGGCATGTCCACGGCCTCGGTGCTGCTCTACACCTCGCCGGTGTTTGGCGTCATGCTCGGCCGCGTGCTTTATCGCGAGGATGTGACTCCCAACAAGCTCGTTGCCATCGCTTTTAATATCGGTGGCTGTGTACTCGCAGTGACCAATGGCGACCTTTCCGGTTTCCATTTTTCGGTTTGGGGCGTCACGTCGGGCGTGATCGCGGGCTTTTGTGGCGCGTCGCTCGCGGTGTTTAGCCGGATAGCAACCAAGACGGTCCACCCGCTGGCTGTCACGTTTTGGGGCCTTGTTTTTGGCGGTGCGGTTATGGCGGCTATCGCGGCTCCGTGGCCAGATGTTGCCGCGGCAATGTCGCCACAGCTGCTGCTGCTGTTCTTTGGTTTTGGACTCATCCCCACAGCCGTGGCCTATGTCTTATATATGCAGGGTCTGTCCATGGGGCTCGAGACGTCGAAAGTTCCCGTCGTAATGTCATTCGAGACGGTCGTCACCGTACTGCTGGGCATTGGTGTCTACGCCGAGCCCGCCGGCGCGATCAAGGTCCTGGGCATCGTGCTGGTGCTTGCGTCCATCCTGATCATGAACACCGACTTCTCCAGGCTGCGCAACAGCGCCATTGTCAAACGTATTGTCGAGAGCATGACCTTTAAGCCCAACGCGTGGTGGACCGAAAAATCTCAGGACATGGATCTGTTTAAGGAACGCACTGGCATCGCGCTGGAGCCCACCGTGCAGGAAAGCCCCTGGTACTTCGTGCGATAGAGGATTGCGCGCAGGGTCTGACCTGGGGTTATCCAGCCAGCGCCGGCCTATCCAGCCCCAACGTTTCAAGTACGTTAAGCCCGTCAACGGTCGATTTTCACCCGCGAACGGTCTTTATACTAATTAGCAATATAAGCAACATATAAGACGTTATAATGACCATAACGAAAAGGAGGAGGCAAGATGAATCAGATCATTCTCGCATCTCATGGCGGCCTGGCCGCAGGCGCCAAAGACACGCTCGAGATGGTTCTCGGCGACGTGTCGAACGTCCACGTCGTGTCGCTTGCTCGTGACGACAAGGAGCCCATCACCAATAAGGTGGACGCCATGATCGCCACGTTCAACGCGGACGACACCGTCTATGTGCTGACCGATATGCTCGGCAGCTCGGTCAACAACAACATGGTCGAGCTTTCCAAGAACGGCACGAAGTTCACGGTTGTCAGCGGTTTCAACATTCCGCTGGCACTGACGCTCGCTATGAGCCCCGTCCCCGTCAAGGGCGCCGAGCTCGCGGCTCTCATTAACGAGGCCCGCACCGGTCTGACCAACCCCAACGCACCAGTCGAGGCTGCTGCGGCTCCCGCCAAGAAGGCTAAGGCGTCCCGTCACAGCTCCGGTCCCGCCAAGATCGTTCTCGCACGTCTTGACTACCGTCTGCTGCACGGCCAGGTCGTCTTTACCTGGACCACCAAGGTTCAGGCCGAGCGCATCATCGTCGTCGACAACGCTGCCGCCAACGATGACATCAAGAAGGGCGCTCTTAAGCTGGCCAAGCCCCAGGGCGTTCGCCTGAACGTCTTCACCGTCGAGCGTGCCCTCGCCAAGATGGACAAGCTCAACACCCTCGGCGAGCGCGTCATGTTCGTCTTTGGTAACACTGCCGAGATGCTGCAGTTCTGCCAGGGCTACAAGCTTGACGCCATCAACCTGGGCGCCACCGCCAACCACGACGGTGCCGATCAGATTGGCGGCAAGGACAGCTCCGTCTTCTTCGACGCCACCCAGAAGGCCGACGTCAACCAGCTGCTCGACATGGGCATCAAGCTCTACGTCCAGCAGACCCCTACGTATCAGAGCGTCGACATCGACGCCAAGCTGTAATCAACCAGGCTTTTGCCTGACTGAAAGGAGAAGGGTATGAATACGTTCATCAGTGCGGTGCTCGTCGGCCTCGTCGGCGTGTTCTGCATGTGGGACTCCCGCCTGCTCGGTCGTCTTAACTTCGAGCAGCCCCTCGTTGGCGCTACGCTCGTCGGTCTGCTGCTGGGCGATGTGCCCACCGGCCTTGCCGTCGGTGCCGCCGTCGAGCTCGTGTCCATGGGCCTGGTGCAGGTCGGCGCCGCCGTTCCGCCCGATATGGTCCTGGGCGGCATCGTGGCCGCTGCCTTTGCGTGCCTGACCGATGCTTCCGCCGAGACCGCCATGACGATCGCCATCCCGGTCGCCGTCCTGGGTCAGCTCCTCGGCATCGTGTTCCGTTCCATCATCGCCGTCCTCACCCATGTGGCAGATAGCGCGATTGATAACGGAAAGTTCAAGACCGCCTACCGTATGCACATCTGCGCCGGCTCCGGTCTGTACGCCATCATGTACTTCCTGCCGATCTTCCTCGCCGTCTTTGTTGGCACTGACCTGGTTCAGGCCATCGTCAACATGGTTCCCGAGTGGCTGTCCACTGGTCTTAACGTTTCGACCAAGATCATGACCGCCTACGGCTTGGCTCTGCTGCTCACCATGATGATCAAGAAGGGTATGACTCCGTTCCTGTTCATCGGTTTCCTGCTCGCCGCTTACCTCAACCTGTCCGTCATCGCGGTCGCTCTGATCGGTGTGTGCCTGGCTGTCGTCTTCATGGGCTTCAAGTTCAACGGTTCCCATGCAGCCGCCGGTGTCGATTCCGACTACGATCCGCTCGAAGACGACGAAGACTAAGGAGGAACACACTATGGCAACCGCAACCAAGGACGTGTCCCTGAACAAGAAGGTCAGCCAGTTCTTCTGGCGCTCCTGGGCCATCCAGGCCTCTTGGAACTACGAGCGTCAGATGAACATGGGCTTCCTCTACGGTATGGTTCCCACGCTCGATCGCCTCTATCCGGACGAGTCCGACCCCAAGCAGCTTGCTGCTAAGAAAGAGGCTTACCACCGTCACATGGCGTTCTACAACTGCACCCCGCAGACGAGCGCCTTTATCCTGGGCCTCACCGCCTCCATGGAGGAGGAGTACGCCAAGGATCCCGAGAACTTCAACCCCGATTCGATTAACGCGGTCAAGACCTCCCTTATGGGCCCGCTTTCCGGCATCGGTGACTCCTTCTTCCAGGGCACCATCCGCGTTATCGCCTTTGGCTTGGGCGTTCAGCTGGCTCAGCAGGGCTCCATCATGGGCCCGATCCTGGCCCTTCTCATCTCCATCGTCCCCTCCGTGCTGATTACTTGGTTCGCAGCCAAGATGGGCTATCAGGGCGGCCACGAGTACCTGAGCAAGCTTCAGGGCGGCGACCTCATGGAGAAGCTCATGTATGTCTGCGGCATCGTGGGTCTTATGTCCGTGGGCGGCATGATCGCCACGCTGATCGGCGCCACCACCCCGCTGCAGTTCGCTGACGGCACCGTCGTTATCCAGGACATCCTGGACAGCATGATGCCCCAGATGATCTCCCTTGGCCTCACCGGCCTTATGTACTGGCTCATCAAGAAGAACGTCAACACCGGTTGGCTTCTCGTGATCGCCATTGTGGGCGGCATCGCCCTCTCCGCGGTCGGCATCCTGGCTTAGTCGCGACTAAGCGCCTAACCGCTTTCCCCCGGGGGCCTGCCTGGCATCCCATACCCCAGGCAGGCTTCCATCCCCAAAATGCGACAATGGGACAGTCCCTTTGTCGCATCCTCAACGGGCCGGCGACTCGGCCCAAACCACGGTAACCCTGCGAGCGCCCGGCAATGTGGCGCCGCAAAAATCGAAAGGAATGTGTCAGATGTACGAGATCGACCTTAACCTCCCTAAGCAGATCGTCGCTGACGTCCTGTCCAACCACGAGATTCACAGCGTCGCCTTCGTCGGCTGCGGTGCTTCCATGTCCGACCTGTACCCCGCCAAGTACTTCCTGGCCAACAACACGGACAAGCTGAACGTTCAGATCTTCACCGCTAACGAGTTCAACTACGACACGCCTTCCTGGGTCAACGAGCACACCTTCGTGATCACCTGCTCCCTCGGTGGCTCCACGCCCGAGACCGTCGAGGCCAACAAGACCGCCAAGAAGCACAACTGCCCGGTCGTCTCCCTCACCAACAAGGCTGGCTCCGCTCTGACCGTCGACGCCGACCACGTCATCGTTCACGGCTTCCACGCCAACTTCGCTGCCAAGTGCGAGAAGCCCGGCTACGCCATCGCTCTTGCTGTCGAGATCCTTCAGCAGACCGAGGGCTATGACCACTACGAGGACATGATCACCGGCCTCACCAACGTCTTCGAGCTCTGCGAGAACGCCGCTCAGCACTGCAAGAAGCTCGCCAAGAAGTTCGCCGAGGACTTCAAGGACGACAAGATGATCTACTTCATGGCCTCCGGTGCCTCCGAGAAGATGGCTTATTCTCACGCCGCCTTCCTGTTCACCGAGATGCAGTGGATCGACGCCGCTGCCTACAACACCGGTGAGTACTTCCACGGCCCGTTCGAGGTTTCCACCGAGGGTAAGCCCTACGTCTTCTTCATGTCCGATGGCGCTACCCGTCCGATGGACGCCCGCGCCCTCACCTTCCTTAAGCGCATGGGCGCCAAGGTCGCTCTGATCGACTCCAAGGACTACGGCCTGGCTGACGCCGTGCCCGCGAGCGTCGTCACCTACTTCAACCCGCTGCTGCACCTCGCCGTTATGCGCGAGTACGGCAACCAGATCGCCGAGGCCCGTCAGCACCCGCTGACCATGCGTCGCTACATGTGGAAGCTTTCCTACTAATCACAAGTAAGTAAACCTTACGGGTTGATTGAAAGGGGATGGGGTTTGCGCCCCGTCCCCTTTTTTTGCTCTGGGGAGGGCGTATCCGTCGCGCCACAAAACCTCAGATAAAACCTACCAAAATAAACCTGTCCCTTTTTGGCAG
>CAJMOL010000051.1 GCA_905215095.1 uncultured bacterium
CCGAGCAACTAATCTCCGCGACCGCGCCCACGAGCTGTTTCGGCGCTAGCCGGGATGGGCGCGCTCACGGCTCCCTTGCTCGCGTATTTCCCGTTCGTTTCGCGCCCGTTGCCGCGCCGTTTCCAAGATTGCGGCACCGTTGGAGACGGCAAGATTTGGGTCGAGCCGGTCGAGGAGGTTATCCGCATACGCACCGGCGAACACGGCTCCGCCGCGGTGTAGGACAATCTTTCGCCTGACGGGCGCGCCTCTCTTGGGGCACGCCCGTTCTCGTCTACAATATCGTGCAGACGAAGGAGAGGCATGCCCATGATCAAGATGTTTGCGAGTGACTTAGACGGAACGCTGTTGAACGCCCTGCACGAGGCGGATGGGACCATCCGCCGTGCCATCCGCGAGCTGACCAAGGCTGGCCTGCATGTGGTTCCCGCGACCGGACGCTCGACGCTGCCGATCGGCGAGCATGGCTTTACGGGCCTGGCGCTTGACGCCTGCTGCTCCAATGGATCAATCGTGCGCGACAGTCATGGCGAGGTGCTCAAAACCTGGACCATCGATCCGCAGGTTACCGAGGAGCTGCTCAAGGCATTCCCGGACATTTGCTTCGACTGCTCCACGCCCGATGGCATGTTCTCGAGCGGTTCGTTCGAGATGCATCAGGCGGGCTTTAAAAAGGACAGCCCCATCAAGCGTATTGTGATGCGCGGCATGCGTGCACGTGGCGGGTATCACGAGGAGCAGTATTTCGACCAGTCGATCGGTGACATCCTGCGCCACGATGTGTGCAAGATCAACTGCCGTGTGACCTCGCCCGAGCTGGAGCGCGACCTTAAGGCGTATTTGGCCGAGCGTTCGGACCGTGTGGTCAACGCGCCGTTCGATCCGGTGATGTTCGAGATCACGGACGTGGCGTGCAACAAGGGCGAGAGCGTGGCCTGGCTGGCGGGCTACTACGGTATTGCCGAGGATGAGGTCGCGGTCTACGGCGACGGCGGCAACGACATCGCCATGCTCAAGCGCTTCCGTCACAGCTACGCGACCAAAAACGGCAGCGATGCCGCCAAGGCCGCCGCGAGTACAACTATCGGCAGTTGCATGGTTCATGCCGTCCCCAAACACATGCTCGCCACCATGCGCAAGCAAAACTCCCGCACCATCATCGAATAATGTGACAAAGGGACAGCCCCTTTGTCACAGGGGTCTGTGTGCTTGGAATACGAACATATATTCGTATATATAACTAGGCTCTGGTAGAATCGGTATCGTTGACGGCAGTTCCATGTGCCGGGCAGCGCCCTCCATCCGATGGGAGGTGATGCCCATGACCGATTTGATTGATTTCGTGAGACTTCTGACCGCTTTGGTCTCGCTCTTCACGGCGCTTGTCGGGCTTTCCGAGGCACTCAAGCAACGTTCGAAGCAACGTAAAAGGGGTCGCCGCCGCTAAGGCGTTGACCCCTTAATCCAAGCAACGGCGCTGCCCAGCTTTCCAGAACTTGGGCTGCCGTCGACACTATTCTACCCACGAATGACATTTTGGACAATCGGTAATGCCGCTCTAAAAGCCTGGCACAACCGGCACAACCTAGGCGGTCGCTGGATGTGACAAAGAGGCTGTCCCTTCGTCACATTCCAAATATTGCCTTTACGTGTTGATGCACACGGTGTGCAATAATACTCGCACTGTGCAATAGCGCACAGGCTGAGTAACAAGGAGGACGCTTGTCCCAGCTCGAGAAATGCGATCGCCGGTCTCTTCGCTCGCAGCGTGCCCTTCGCCAGGCACTTGCCAGCGAGCTTGCCGAAAGCGGCGACCTTTCGCGCATTAATGTCGCGTCGCTCACCGAGCGTGCCGGCCTTACGCGCCGCACGTTCTATTCGCACTACCGCGATATTCCCGACTTTATCAATCAAATCGAGGATGGCTTGCTGGCCGAGATCCGTGAGCGCATTGAGCTCATCACTGCAGCTCAGTTGCCTGACCTCTATCACAACATCGATGAGCTCGAGCCAGCACCCGGTTCGGTTGAGCTGCTTCGCTATCTTGCGGCTAATCGCGACCTTATCGGGGCCCTACTGGGCCCGAGCGGCGACCCCGCCTTTATTAAAAAGATCATCGATACCGCACGCGAGGCCGTGGTGCCGCGTGCACAGACGGGCATTTTGGGCTTGGCGCTGGGCACCTTCTTTGACTACTACGTCACCTATGTCGTGAGTGCCGAGGTCGGCATGATTCAGCGCTGGTTTGAGCGTGGGCTCACCGAATCGCCCGAGGCCATGGCGCGCATTATGACGGTGCTCGCTTTTGTGCGCCCTGGTGACCTGTATGGCCAACCCATCGATATCAACGTGCCGGAATACGGCATGAAGCTATTGAACCTGCAGCTCGAGGACGCGGCCGACACCACCGCAGCCGTCGAGTCCAACAACTAAGAGGAGAGACAATGAGCAAACTCGTCGAGGGCATTAAAGACCGTATGGTCGCTGCCGCGCGTGAGGCTGCGCCCGCCGTGGTGGATGCCGCGCAGAAGGCCGCGACCGCAGCTGCCGAGAAAGTTGCCGAGGCAGTTGCCGATGCCAAGAACGCGGCAGGGGAGACGTCCGTCGCTAGCGAGCCCGCCATCGCCGCTGAACCCGTAGCCGCCACCGCCGCCCACGCCCCCGAAGGCGCGATCTTCAACCCCGAGAACGCTCGTGGCAACCTGCACCTGGGCATCGACGTGGGCTCCACCACCGTCAAGCTCGCCGTGCTCAACGACGACAACCAGATCGTTTACGCCAAGTACCAGCGCCACCACACCGACGTCCGTGCCTGCGCCCGTGACCTGTTCGAGGGCGCTGCGACCGTGCTGCCGACGGCCCAGATGACTTGCGCCATTACCGGTTCGGGCGGCCTGCTGCTGTCCCAGTGGCTCGACCTGGAGTTTGTCCAGGAGGTCATTGCCAGCAAGCGCGCTGTCGAGACCCTTATCCCGGCCACCGACGTTGCTATCGAGCTGGGCGGCGAGGACGCCAAGATCATCTACTTCGACAATGGCATCGAGCAGCGCATGAACGGCACCTGCGCCGGCGGCACGGGCGCGTTCATCGACCAGATGGCCACTCTGTTGCACACCGACGCCAGCGGCCTCAACGAGCTCGCGGCCAACGCCACCACCATCTATCCCATCGCCAGCCGCTGCGGCGTTTTTGCCAAGACCGACGTGCAGCCGCTGCTCAACGAGGGTGCCCGCCCCGAGGACGTGGCCGCCTCCATCTTCCAGGCTGTCGTGACACAGACCATCTCGGGCCTGGCGTGTGGCCGTCCCATCCGCGGCAACGTCGCCTTCCTGGGCGGCCCGCTGCAGTACCTCTCCGAGCTGCGTCACCGCTTCTACCTCACGCTCAACCTGGACGAGGAGCACCGCATCGTGCCCCAAAATGCCCATCTGTTTGTGGCGAGCGGCGCCGCCATGGCGCATGAGTCCAACAAGCTCAGCACGTTTCCGCAGCTCATCGAGGCCATCGATGCCCTGGGTGACACGCAGGGTGCCGAGGTCGAGCGTCTGGATCCGCTCTTTGCCACCGACGAGGACTTCGCCGAGTTCAAGACCCGCCACGACGCCGAGGTCGTCCCCAAGGGCAAGCTCGAAGGCTACACCGGCCGCGTGTTCATCGGCATCGACGCCGGCTCCACCACCATGAAAGCCGCGCTCGTGGGCGAGGACGGTCAGCTGCTGCACACCTGGTACGGCAACAACAACGGCGACATCCTGGGCACGGCCAAGGTCATCATGGCCGATTTCTACAACCACATTCCCGCCGGCTGCACCATCGGCCACGTGACTACCACGGGCTACGGCGAGGCACTGCTCATCGAGGCCCTCAAGGCCGATTCCGGTGAGATCGAGACCGTCGCGCACCTGCGCGGCGCCAAGGCGTTCCTGCCCGGCGTCGAGTTCATTCTGGACATTGGCGGCCAGGACATGAAGTGTCTGCGCGTCAAGGACGGCGTCATCGAGCACATCATGCTCAACGAGGCTTGCTCGTCGGGCTGCGGCAGCTTTATCGAGAGTTTCGCCGTGTCCATGAACATGGACGTGCGCGCGTTCGCCGATGCCGCCATCCATGCCAAGGCCCCCGTCGACTTGGGCAGCCGCTGCACGGTCTTTATGAACTCGCGCGTCAAGCAGGCGCAAAAGGAAGGCGCCACGGTGGGCGACATCGCGGCCGGCCTGTCCTATTCCGTCATCAAGAACGCCCTGTTCAAGGTCATTAAGCTGCGCGACCCCAAGGAGATTGGCAGCCAGGTGATCGTCCAGGGCGGCACCTTTATGTCCGATGCCACGCTGCGCGCGTTTGAGCAGCTCACCGGCGTTCACGCCGTGCGTCCCGACATCGCCGGCTGCATGGGCGCCTACGGTGCGGCCCTGCTCGCCCGCGATCGCGCCGGCGCCGACGGCACCTCGACCATTCTTTCTGCCGAGGACATCGCGCACCTTACCGTGACGCAAAAGCATGTCCGCTGCGGCCGTTGCTCTAACAACTGCCAGCTTACCGTCAACGACTTTGGCGGCGGCAGGCGCTTCATTACCGGCAACCGCTGCGAGAAGGGCGCCGGCCACAAAAAGCAGAAGACTGAGGCCCCCAACCTTTTCAAAAAGAAAAACGAGCTGCTCTTTAACCGCGAGATCCTGAGTCCCGACGAGGCCCCGCGCGGCACCGTCGGCATCCCGCGCGCACTCAACATGTACGAGAACTACCCCTTCTGGCACGCGTTCTTTACGCGCCTGGGCTTTAGCGTGCAGCTGTCCGACCAGTCGAGCAAAAAGACCTACCAGGCGGGCATCGAGTCCATGCCGTCCGAGAGCGTGTGCTATCCGGCCAAGATGAGCCACGGCCACGTGATGAACCTCATCGACCGCGATGTCGACTTCATCTGGATGCCGTGCGTGCGCTGGGAGCGCAAGGAGGATCCGACCGCCGGCAACTGTTACAACTGCCCCATCGTCATGAGCTACCCCACAGCGCTGGCGCTCAACATCGACGAGATTCGCGAACAGAACATCGAGTTCCTGTATCCGTTTGTGCCGTATCACGATAAGACCGAGCTTAAGCGCCGTCTGTACCAGGTGCTCGCCGTCGACCGTGTGGCCGATGCTGAGGCCGGTCGCGGTCGCGTGCGCGGTCCCAAGATCACGCGCTCCGAGGTCGATGCCGCCGTCAACGCTGCTTTTGAGGCCGATGCGCGTTTCCACGAGGACATCCAGACCATGGGCGAGGAGGCTCTTAAGTGGGTCGAGGACCATGGCGGTCACGGCATCGTGCTCGCCGGTCGTCCCTACCATAACGACCCCGAGATCAACCACGCCCTGCCCGAGCTTATCTCGAGCTTTGGCTTTGCGGTCTTTACCGAGGATTCGCTTGCGCATCTGGTAAAGCCCGAGCGTCCGATTCGCGTCGTCGACCAGTGGATGTACCACAGCCGCCTGTACGCCGTCGCCCGTTTTGTGACGATGCGCAACGACCTGGACCTGATCCAGCTCAATTCCTTCGGCTGCGGCCTGGACGCTCTGACCACCGATCAGGTGCAGGAGATTCTGGAAGCCAGCGGCAAGATCTACACCGTGCTTAAGATCGACGAGGTGTCTAACCTGGGTGCCGCGCGCATCCGCATCCGCTCGCTCATGGCAGCGCTCAAGGACCAGGAGGCCGAGCGCCTGGCCGAGGCCACGGCCGCGGGCGAGGCCTACGAGCAAGGCGATGCCGCGCCGGTGGCGCCCTCCACGGATGCCCCCGCGTTCGCGAGCCGCAAGTACACGTTCGAGGCGCAGCGTGAGAGTGCTTCGACCGCGTGGCCCAAGGTGCCCTTTACCGAGCAGATGCGCGAGGAGGGCTACACCATCCTGTGCCCGCAGATGGCGCCGATCCACTTTGACCTGGTCAAAGAGGTGTTCCGTGGTGCTGGCTACAACTTGGAGCTGCTGCCCTCGACCGATCACGATGCCGTCGAGGCTGGCCTGCGCTACGTGAACAATGACATTTGCTATCCGTCGATCCTGGTGACGGGCCAGATTATGGAGGCCATCGAGAGCGGTCGGTACGACCTGTCCAAGACGGCCGTGGTTATCAGTCAGACCGGCGGCGGCTGCCGTGCCACCAACTACATCGCGCTCATCCGCAAGGCACTGCGCGAGAGCGGCCACCCCGAGATTCCGGTGATCTCGCTTTCGGCCGTGGCGCTCGGCGAGGACAACCCCGGCTTTAAGGTTACGCCGGCGCTGCTTAAGCAGGCAGTCTACGCGGTGCTCTTTGGCGACGTGATGATGCAGATGCTCTACCGCTGCCGCCCGTACGAGGCCACGCCCGGTGCCGCCAATGCGCTCTACGAGGAGTACATGGCGCGTGCCCGCAAGCTGGCGCCTAAGTTCAACCGCCACAACTACACCAAGCTGTGCCGCGAGGCCATCCGCGCGTTCGACACCATGCCGCTCGTGGGCGAGGGCGCCAAGCCGCGCGTGGGCGTGGTCGGCGAGATTCTGGTCAAGTTCCATCCCACGGCCAACAACCACGTGGTCGATGTCATCGAGCGCGAGGGCTGCGAGGCCGTGGTGCCGGGTCTGCTCGACTTCTTCCTGTACTCCATGAGTAATGCCGAGCTGCAGAAGGACGAGCTGGGAAGCTCCGCTACCACGCGCGCGGGCATGCAGGCGCTCATCAAGCTCGTGGACTGGATGCGCACGCCGGTGGAGGAGATGCTCGAAAAGTCCCGCCGCTTTGAGGCGCCCGAGCGCATCGGCACCATGGCCGACAAGGCCCGTACGGTGCTTTCGGTGTGCAACAACATGGGCGAAGGCTGGCTGCTCACGGCCGAGATGCTCGACCTGATCGATCATGGCGCACCCAACATCATCTGCACGCAGCCCTTTGCGTGCCTGCCCAACCACGTGGTGGGCAAGGCCGTGATCAAGGAGCTGCGCCGTCAGCACCCCGAGAGTAACATTGTCGCGGTGGACTACGATCCCGGTGCGTCCGAGGTCAACCAGCTCAACCGCATTAAGCTCATGATCAGCGTGGCGAAGGAGAACATGCGCGCCGGTAAGGGCTTTAAGCTCGAGAAGGTGGCGCCGCTCGCGATGGACGAGGTCACCGGCCAGATGCGTGCCCACGATGGCTGCGTGAGCTGCGGCTCGGTCGACGAGAGTGCCGTGGCGTCGGTCGCTGAGCGCCTGGGACGCGGCATTAAGAAGTAACTGGCCTGCTATGGGCTGGATATGAGACAAACGGGTGGTGGCCGTACCGGCTACCACCCGTTTTTGCTTGGACATATGTTGCGTAAATCGTTTTGTTGCAGCCTTCTGTGCACTCGAATTTCGGAAGTGCGGGGAAAAATGCGAACCTCCTGAGCACACCGCCTTTTTAGACTCTCGCGACCTGCGGTTTTGTTGTAAAAAAAGCCGGTCTGGTCGGCGAAACCCGATTTTTCCCCGCACTTCCGAAAACAGCGGTTCAGCAGCGCCAAAAAATGCCCTCAAAATCGAGAGTTAATGAACAGGTGTAGCCGTTCGCCGCAAATTACCGTCCGTTTATAGAACCCACCCCCAGCGCGCGTCCTCCTTACGGTTGAATAAATACACATCTATGGAATTACGTAAGAGAGGACTGTTCTTATGAGCTACAAGACCGTTTGCGTTGCCGGCGGCGGCGTGCTGGGAAGCCAGATTGCCTTTCAGGCAGCCTACTGCGGCTTTGATGTAACGATTTGGCTGCGCAGCGAGGGCAGCATCGGCCGTACCCAGCCCAAGATCGATCATGTGCGCGAGGAGTACATCGCTGCTATCGAGGGCATGGCGGACGGCACGGGCGAGTGGTGCGCCGGTATCGCCGATAGCGACCAGCCTTTCGACAAGGAGACGGCGCTCGCCGCCGTCGAGCGTGCCTACTCCACACTCAAGCTGGAGCTCGACCTCGCCAAAGCCGTGGCCGACGCCGACTTGGTTATCGAGTCCATGGCCGAGGACGCCCAGGCAAAGATCGACTTCTACAAGAAGCTCGCCCCGGTCCTCCCGCAAAAGACCGTCGTCGTAACGAACTCCTCTACGCTGCTGCCGAGCACCTTTGCCAAGTACACCGGCCGCCCCGAGAAGTACCTGTCGCTGCACTTTGCCAACTCCATCTGGAAGAACAACATGACCGAGGTCATGGCCCAGAGCCAAACTGACAAGCGCTACTTCGACGAGCTCGTCGACTTTGCCAACGATATCCGCATGCTTGCCCTGCCCGTCAACAAGGAAAAGAACGGCTACCTGCTCAATTCCATGCTGGTGCCGTGGCTGCTTTCGGGCCTTGACCTGTATGTCTCGGGCGTGAGTGACCCCAAGAGCATCGACCTCGCATGGACGCGCGGCACCGGCGCTCCCAAGGGCCCGTTCCGCGTATTCGACACGGTGGGCATCCAGACGGCCTACAACATCGTCATGCAGTATCAGAAGGTCCCGGGCTTGGTGAGCCCGCTGCTCAAAAAGATGATGATGCCCTACAACTTTAAGGCTATGGCGTCCGTCCTCAAGAAGATGCTCGACGAAGGCAAGCTGGGCGAAAGCTCGGGCGAGGGCTTCTTCAAGTACTAAAAA
>CAJMOL010000052.1 GCA_905215095.1 uncultured bacterium
TAACCACCACAATGGGGACAGGCACCTTTGTGGTGGTTTTGGCCTTGTCCCGTCGCTAGACCGTGATGACGTTGTCCATCGACTGGTACTTGGCGGGTACTTCGCCCGCAGTAATAATCGTTGCGTCGCGGAAGTCCGCGAACTTAACGGGCGCCACCATGCCAAATTTACTGGCGTCCGAGATTACGTAGCGTTTGGCGGTATGGCGCATCGAGATACGCTTGACCTGCGCTTCCTCGATATCCGGTGTGGTGAGACCTTGCTCGGCGGCGATGCCATTGGAACCCCAAAAGCCGCAGTTGAAGTTATAGCGGTCCAGGGTTGCCAAGGCATCGGGACCGACGAGCGCCTCGGTCTCGGGCTTGAGCTCGCCGCCTAGCACAACGGTGCGCATACCGCGCAGAGCAAGATGCTGAGCATGGAGCACGGAATCGGTCACATAGGTGACACCCTCAAGGCGCGGAAGATGCTCGATGAGCTTGAGGGTCGTGGAGCCCGAATCGATATACACAAAGCTATCGGGCTCCACCAGGGCCGCGGCACGGGCGCAGATGCGCTCCTTGTCATCGTTATGAAGATCACTGCGCTCGCTGATCGTCAGGTCGCGCGTCACGTGCGCGCGCTCCAGACTCGTCGCGCCTCCGTGTACCTTGGCGATACGGTGTGCGCGGTCGAGCGTTTGCAAGTCACGGCGAATGGTGGACGGTGTCACGCCCAGCGCCTCGGCAAGCTCCGGCACAGTGACCGAGCCGGCCTGCTGCACCATCGACACGATTGCGTTGAGCCTATCTTCCGCAAGCATCGCTTACTCCTCCTCGGGGTACACAACTCCCCAGTCGGCGCGGAGCTTGGTCATAAGCTCCATAACATCAGAAGCATAGCCCAGAAGCTCACGCTTCGAATCATCGCCGGCAACGGCCCTCTCCAGGTCGGCCATCTCGTAGCACAGAGCGTAAGCCTCGGTGCCAGCGTGGACCTCCTCACGGTGACCGTCCGCAGTCCACACGATGGTCGCATGGTCGGCGCGCGGATACTCGTTGACCTCGATATAGCATTTGTCGAAGCTGATGACCGAGCGCTTGGGCTGCTTGGAGTGAAGCGTAAGACTCACCACGCCCAGCTGCTGCTCGGCGTTACGGCAGACAATGCCGCCTGCGACGTCAACGCCAGTCTCACAGGTGTTGCCCAGCGAAACGACCTCAGCGGGCTGGCTTGCCATAAACAGGCGAATGACAGACAGGGCATACACGCCAATGTCGAGCATGGCGCCGCCGGCAAGGCTACGGTTGTAGAAGCGGTTTGTCAGGTCGCCGTACTCCTTGTAACTGCCAAAGTTGAGCTGAGCAAGGTTCATACGGCCAAAGTCGCCCGCATCCATGCGACGGCGCAGCTCCTGATACAGCGGCATGTGGAGCACCGTGGTGGCATCCATAAGAACCACGTTGTGCTCGTCGGCGATGGCACGGGCCTCGTCAAGCTCGGCGGAATTGAGGGTAATGGCCTTCTCGCAGAGCACGTGCTTGCCGGCGGCCAGCGCGGCACGCAGATAGGTGATATGCGTGTTGTGCGGCGTGGTGATATAGACGGCGTCGATGTCCGGATCGGCGTAGAGGTCCTCAACCGTTTCATAGACCTTCTCGACGCCATACTGCTCGGCAAAAGCCTGAGCCTTGGACAGCGTACGGTTGGCGACACCCGCGAGCTTGCGGCCGGCCAGCGCGAGGGACTGGGCCATTTGGTTGGCGATAACACCGCACCCGATCACTGCCCAACGAAGCTCGGGAGCCGTAAAGATGTCGTTTGGGAACGGCTGATTCTGGACCGAGGCAAACGCCGCCTTTGCGGCTGCCTCAGCGTCGAGCGGAGCCTGTTTGGAATCTGCCATGATGTGCCTCCTGAGTCATCGGAAGTCCTTCATTTCTAACAACCCTATAGTCGCACAATTGCGCGTGTATCTGCTCGTGTTTGCGTATTTATTTGCTTATCGGTCATTATTTAGCCATAGTTGGCAGATGTTTGCGCAGTTATGCGCATTGTCGCGCAAAACTATGCGCATGAATGCGCATGCGACGATCCTTGTGAAGCATAAAGAGGCGGAGCACCAAAGCCCTAAAGAACAGAGTAGGCCGTGATACTCCACCCCTCTGAGGGCATCAGACATCAAAGGACCGTCCCAAACTGCCGGCAAAAAGGGAACGTCCCTATGTGCCGGCACCTAGAGACAGTCCCTATGTGCCGCTTTCGTTGAAGCCTATCCCAGATGACCAGATAAACAAATCTAAAGACAGTCCCCATCGACTGGTCGTTTAAGAACGTCCCCAACGACTACTCATTTAAGTCTGTCCCCAATGAGTAGGAATAGAAAAAGGCCCGGGTGCCGTGGGGCATCCGGGCCTTTGCTAGCAACTTGATGTTGCGGGCAGCTTAGAACTTGTGGCCGCACTTCTTGCAGACGCGCAGCTTGTTCTTGCCGTCCTTCTCGTGACCGACGCGGGTAACCTTACCGCACTCGGGGCAAACGAGATTGACGTTGGAGGCGTCGATGGGAGCCTCCTGCGAAACGATGCCGCCCTGCTGGTTGGCAGCGTTGGGCTTGACGGCCTTCTTGACGACCGAAACGCCCTCGACAACGACCTTGTTCTCGGCGGGGAGAGCACGCAGGACAACGCCCTGCTTGCCGCGATCCTTACCAGAGAGAACCTGGACCTTATCGCCCTTCTTGATATACATATATCTCCCCTAACTACAGGGTCTCGGGAGCGAGCGAGACGATCTTCATGTACTTCTTGTCACGAAGCTCGCGAGCGACGGGCCCGAAGATACGGGTGCCGACGGGCGAACCATCGTTGTTGATGACAACGCAGGCGTTCTCATCAAAGCGAATGTAGGAGCCATCCTTGCGGCGGATCTCCTTAACGGTGCGAACGACGACGCAACGGACAACGTCCTTCTTCTTGACGTTGGCGCCAGGGGTAGCCTCCTGGACAGCACCGATGAACACATCGCCGATGCCTGCATAACGACGCTTGGAACCGCCAAGCACCTTGATGCAGCGAATCTTGCGAGCGCCGGAGTTGTCGGCGACGTTCAGCATGGTTTGCATCTGAATCATGGTAGATGTTCCTCCGAACTAAGAACCGAAGAGAGGTGCGCAGCCTTTAGACGGCCTGTGGTATGCAAGCCAGGCATACGCACATCTTCGGAAACGTACAAGTCGTAAGAGCGACTGCTTATTTAGCGCGCTCGACGACCTCGATGAGGCGCCAACGCTTCATCTTGGACATAGGACGGGTCTCCATAACGCGGACGGTGTCGCCCACGCCAGCCGTGCACTCCTCGTCGTGAGCGTGCAGCTTCTTGGAGCTGGTCATCATCTTGCCGTACTTGGGGTGACGCTTGCGCTCGGTGATGGTGACAACAATGGTCTTGGCACCGGAGACGGAGGTAACGACACCCGTACGGACCTTACGCGAGTTACGCGAATCAGTCATGTTCTCTCCTTAGGTCCTACTCGGCGACAGCGGACTTCTCCGCTGCGATCTCGCGGGCGCGCTGCTCCGTGAGGACGCGAGCGATGTCCTTCTTCACGGTGTTGACGCGAGCGGTGTTGTCCAGCTGGCTGGTGGCCATCTGGAAACGAAGGTTAAAGAGCTCGGCGCGCATTTCCTTCAGCTTCTCAACGAGCTGAGCGTCCGAGAGCTCACGAATCTCTGCGGGCTTCATTAGTTCTCCTCCTTGGCGGCGGCGGCGTCCTCAGCAGCCCACTTGGCCTCGAGAGCGGCCTCCTCAGCCATCTCCTTCTCGATGCGCTGCTCAGCGTTCTTAGCAGCAACAATCTTGGTCTTGATGGGAAGCTTGTGCTGTGCAAGACGCAGAGCCTCGCGAGCGACCTCCTCGGGCACGCCCTTGACCTCGAACATGATGCGGCCGGGCTTGACGACGGCCACCCACTCCTCGGGGTTACCCTTACCAGAACCCATGCGAGTCTCGGCAGGCTTCTTGGTGATGGGCTTATCGGGGAAGATCGTGATGTAGACACGACCGCCACGCTTCATGTAGCGGGTCATGGCAATACGAGCGGCCTCGATCTGACGGTTGGTGATCCAATGGGCCTCGAGAGCCTGGATACCAAACTCGCCGAAATGCAGCTCGGTATTACCCTTGGCCTGGCCCTTCATGGAGCCACGCTGCACCTTGCGGTGAAGAATACGCTTAGGGGCAAGCACTACTGACCCCTCCTCTCGGAGTTACGACGACGAGGACGGGAAGAGCCCTCGAGTGCAGGGTTGGGAACAGGCTGGCCCGGGAGCTTCTCGCCCAGGTAGATCCAGACCTTCACGCCGCAAGCGCCCATGGTGGTGCTGGCGACAGCCGTGCCGTAGTCGATCTTGGCACGGAGGGTGTGCAGAGGCACGCGACCCTCGCGGTACCACTCACGACGGCCCATCTCGGCGCCGCCGAGACGACCGGAGCACTGGATACGGATGCCCTTAGCGCCGGCCTTGCGGGCGGACTGGACAGCCTTGCGCATAGCGCGACGGAAGGCAACGCGGCCCTCGAGCTGCTCGGCGATAGACTGAGCAACGAGGTTGGCGTCGAGCTCGGGGCGCTTGATCTCGACAACGTCGACGGAGAGCTGGCCCTTGGAGACGCCAGCGACCTTCTCGAGCTCGGTACGGAGGGTATCGATCTCGGCACCCTTCTTACCGATGACAACGCCGGGGCGAGCGGTGAGGATGATGACCTTCACCTTGTCGCCAGCGCGCTCGATCTCGACGCGGGAGACAGCTGCGCGGGAAAGACGCTTCTCGAGGTACTTGCGGATCTCGAGATCGTTACCGAGGGTCTTAGCGTAATCCTTCTCTGCGAACCAGCGGGAGCGCCAGTTCTCGGTGATGCCAAGACGGAAGCCGGTGGGGTAGACTTTCTGACCCATACAGCTTTACGCCTCCTTTCGAGGAGCAACGACGACGGTGATGTGGGAAGTACGCTTCAGAATACGAGAAGCGGAACCCTTGGCGCGGGGACGGATGCGCTTAAGCGTCGGACCCTCGTCAACATAGGCAGCGGCGACAACCAGGTTGTCGGCACGCAGACCGTTGTTGTTCTCGGCGTTCGCAACGGCGGAACGGAGAACCTTCTCGACATCCACGGCGACGGCGCGGTCGCAGAAGTGGAGGATGTCGAAGGCCTGAGCGACAGGCTTGCGGCGGATCAGATCGACCACCAGGCGGGCCTTGCTGGGGGAAACACGCACGTACTTAGCGACGGCGCGAACCTCGGTGGCCTCAGTTTCAATAGACTTAGTTGCCATTTACGGTTAACCCCCTATTTGGCCTTGTGGCCACGGAACGTACGAGTCAGCGCGAACTCGCCGAGCTTGTGACCAACCATGGACTCGGTAACATACACGGGCACATGCTTGCGGCCGTCGTGGACGGCGATGGTGTGACCAACCATCTCGGGGAAGATGGTGGACGCGCGGGACCAAGTCTTCACGACGTCCTTCTTGCCAGCCTCGTTCATCGCGGTGATACGCGAGAGAAGGCGAGTCTCCACGAACGGGCCCTTTTTGAGACTTCTGCTCATAAGTGCTTTCTCCTAAAACTCGGTATCCGAAATTACTTCTTACGGCGACGAATGATGTGCTGGTTCGAGACCTTCTTCTTCTTGCGCGTACGAAGGCCCTTCGTCGGCTTACCCCAGGGGGTAACAGAGGGACGACCAGAGGTGTGGTTCTTGCCCTCGCCACCGCCGTGCGGGTGGTCGACAGGGTTCATGACGGTACCGCGGACGGTCGGGCGCACGTTCATGTGACGCTTACGGCCGGCCTTGCCGATGACGATGTTGGAGTGATCGGCGTTGCCGACCTCACCGACGGTGGCGCGGCAGGTAACGAGGATGCGGCGCATCTCGGAGGAAGGCATACGGACGATAGCGTACTTGCCCTCCTTACCCATCAGCTGGCAGGAGTTACCGGCGGAACGGGCGATAGCAGCGCCCTTGCCCGGCTGGAACTCGACGGCGTGGATGAGCGTACCGACGGGGATGTCGGCGAGGGGCAGAGCGTTGCCCGGCTTGATGTCGGCGTCAGAACCGGACATGATGGTCTGACCGACCTCGAGGCCCTTGGGGGCCAGGATGTAGCGCTTCTCACCGTCAGCGTAGTGCAGCAGAGCGATGCGAGCGGAACGGTTCGGATCGTACTCGATCGTGGCAACCTTGGCGGGCACGCCGTCCTTGTTGCGCTTGAAGTCGATCACGCGGTAACGACGCTTCACGCCGCCGCCCTGGTGGCGGGTGGTGATGCGGCCGTTGTTGTTACGACCGGCCTTCTTGGGCAGGGGCTCGAGAAGAGACTTCTCGGGCTTGGTGCAGGTGATCTCGGAGAAATCGGAGATCGTCTGCCAACGCCTACCAGCGGAGGTCGGCTTAAGGTGCTTTACAGCCATTACAATCCCTTTCAATAGGAATCCGTTAGCCATCGCAGACAGGGATTCGAGGTTCTGCCTCGGGTGCGATGACACCGGACGTATACACGGTTCCGGGCGTGTCCATTTTATACGCCCAAAACCTTGAGCTCTCGCCTCCCCTATTTGGGAGGCATGAGCTCACTCAACAGCAGCGAGTCTTAGGCCTGGTTGCCAAAGACCTCGATGGTGTCGCCCTCGGCCAGCGTGACGATGGCCTTCTTCCAAGAACGGGTCTTGCCGGCGACATAGCGCACGCGCTTGGTCTTGGGCTTGACCGTCAGGGTGTTCACGCGAACGACCTTGACGCCGAAGATCTCCTCGACAGCGTCCTTGATCTGATACTTGTTAGCATCCTTGGCGACCTCGAACGTGTACTTGTTCAGCTCCATGCCGGAGAAGGAACGCTCGGACACGATCGGACGGATGATGATCTCGTGGGCGGTCATTTATGCAAGCACCTCCCCGAAGTGAGCGGCGATGTCGGCGGGCATCAGCACGGCATTGTTGTTGACGAGATCGTAGGTGTTGGCCTCGTCAGCGGTGATGATGAACGTCTTGGGAATGTTGCGGAACGACAGGTAGGCGTTGACGTCCTCATCGCGAACGATGATGGTCAGACGCTTGCCCTCAAGGCCGAGAGCCTTGAGCATGGCGACGGCAGCCTTGGTGGAAGGCTTCTCGAAGCCGTAGTCGTCGACGAGCACGAGCTCGCCATCGGCCAGCTTGGCGGACAGCGCGGAGCGCATAGCCAGCTTGACCTCCTTGTTGTTCATACGCTTAGCGTAGGAACGGGGCTTGGGGGCGAAGACAACGCCACCGTGACGCCACTGGGCAGCACGGATGGAACCCTGGCGGGCACGGCCGGTGCCCTTCTGACGCCAAGGCTTCTTGCCGCCACCGGAAACCTCAGAGCGGCCCTTAGCGGACTGGGTGCCCTGACGCCAAGAGGCCATCTGGCACTTGACGATGTGGTGCATAACGTGGATGTTCGGCTCGATGCCGTACACCTCAGCGGCGAGCTCGGCCTCGGCGACCTTCTTGCCCTCGCTGTTCTTTACTTCAAACTTTGCCATTTAAGTGTTCTCCTTGGTATGACGCTGGGCTAAATGGGCTGGGCCCTTAGGCCATACGGATGGCGACGAGACCATTCTTGGCACCCGGGACAGCGCCCTTGACCAAGATGAGGTTCTGCTCGGCATCGATGCGGACAACGGAAAGGTTCTTGACGGTAACGCGCTCGTTACCCATGTGACCGGCCATCTTGACGCCCTTGAGGACGCGCGCAGGATAGGCGCACTGACCGATAGAACCGGGGTGACGCTGGAAGTGAGAACCATGCGTCATAGGACCGCGGCGCTGACCCCAGCGCTTGATGCGACCCTGGAAGCCCTTACCCTTGGAGGTACCGATGACGTCGACCTTCTCGACATCAGCGAAATCAGCGACGGTGACGACCTCGCCGACCTTGTGCTCCTCGCCGTTCTCGACGCGGACCTCACGAAGGAAGCGGACAGGCTCGACGCCAGCCTTGGCGAAGTGACCAGCCATGGGCTTGTTCACGTTCTTGGCCTTGATGTCGCCGAAACCGATCTGGACGGCGTCATAGCCGTCGGTTGCCTGAGTTTTAACCTGCGAGACAGCGCAGGGGCCAGCCTGGATGACCGTGACGGGAACGACGTTGTCGTCCTCGTCCCAAACCTGGGTCATGCCAATCTTGCGGCCGAGAATCATGCTGATCAAGATATGATCCCAACTCTCGCGTGGTCTTGGGACAATGCGTACACCACCGAGCGTACGCCCCTAGAGGACCACTACTTACACGACGTGCTCCCCAGCCTTGTATTTCGCCCGGACTACCTGACAACCCTATTAAGCAGGCATTTTGTCCAGCCAGAATACTCCCCTGGTTACACACAGCTGATTAGTATACACGGCTGCGGGCGTATCCATCGAGATTCATATTTCACTCACATTGTTTACGCAGGTAAAGTGCGTGGAGTCGCCTGGGCTTGGCAGAGGGGCGGCGAAATATATTAAGTTTGCTGCTCTACAGTCCTGCGCAAGACGGAAAGCACATTAAGTGCTTTCCTTTGCGTGCGGAACTCGCGACAAACTT
>CAJMOL010000053.1 GCA_905215095.1 uncultured bacterium
GCGCTGCACGAGATCGCGAGGCAGAGGGTCATGCGCGACCCCGAGACCGCCGAGTACGCCGAGAGGGCCAGGGGGCGGGGAAAGAGCGACAGGGAGGTCATGAGGTGCCTCAAGCGCTACGTGGCCAGGGAGGCGTACCGGGCGCTGATGCGCCCGCACGAGATCAGGAGGCCCGAGGACGCCTCGGAGCTCGTGGCGGCCAGGCGCGCGGCGAAGGTCAGCCAGGTGAGGGCGGCGTCCATACTGGGCACCAGCGAGAAGTACATCTCGATGCTGGAGAGGGGCCAAAGGGAGCTCAAGCCCATAAGGAGGGCCTACGAGGCATGGGTCGAGGCCGGACTTCCGCTCGATTGGGACAGGCAGGCCTTCGAGGCCGAGCGCAAAATGGATTCTAAAAAACACCTTGCCAAATAGGAGCGTCAGGACGCAAAGAGGCTCCGCAGCGCGAAGCGCGATGCGGAGCCTCTTTGCATGTCCGAGGACGTTTTGGGAAATAACCCAAAACCGGCCCCAGTAATCCTACAGGAGTTGAACCCTTTAGAACTTGTCGTGGAAGGTACGCGAAATGACCTCGTCCTGCTGCTCCTTGGTGAGCGTGTGGAAGTTCACGGCATAGCCGGAAACGCGGATAGTCAGCTGCGGGTACTTCTCGGGGTGAGCCTGAGCGTCGAGCAACGTCTCACGGTTGAAGACGTTGATGTTCAGGTGGTGGCCACCCTTCTCGGCGTAAGCGTCGAGCATGTGGACCAGGTTATCGGCCTGAGTCTCGGAAACTTCAGAAACCTTCATAATGTGTCTCCTTCGATCGATAGGCGCCGGCCGAAACCGGCGCACTAATCAGTAATCGTTATTGTTAGTATAGCACTAACAATAGTTACTCGCCCAGCTGATCAAGGTCGATATCGCCAAAGAACACCTGGTCCTCCTTGCCGAGCGCACTCGGGATGATAGAGAAGGTGTTGGAGATGCCGTCCTGAGCATCGCGGAACGGGAGCTTGGAAACCGAAGACAGCGAAGCGATGGCGCCATGGCTATCGCGCTTGTGCATGGGGTTAGCACCCGGGGCGAACGGCTGGCCAGCCTTGCGGCCGTCGGGCGTGGAGCCGGTCTTCTTACCGTACACGACGTTGGAGGTAATGGTCAGAACCGAGGTCGTGGGCACGGAGTTGCGGTAGGTGTCGTTCATGCGGATGTACTCCATGAACTGGTGCACAACGTCGTGAGCGATCTGGTCGACGCGGTCGTCGTCGTTACCGTACTTGGGGAACTCGCCCTCGGTCTCGAAGTCGACGATAATGCCGTTCTCGTCACGGACGGGGTGAACCTTGGCGTACTTGATGGCGGACAGGGAGTCAGCCACCACGGAAAGGCCAGCGATGCCCGTAGCGAACCAGCGGTGCACGTGCTTGTCGTGCAGAGCCATCTGGATGCGCTCGTAGCAATACTTGTCGTGCATGTAGTGAATGATGTTCAGCGAGTTGACGTACACGCCAGCGAGCCACTTCATCATGTCGTTGTACTTGGCCACAACGTCGTCGTAATCGAGCGTATCGCCCTCGACGGCGCGATACTTGGGGCCGACCTGCTTCTTGGAGACCTCGTCAACACCGCCGTTGAGTGCATACAGCAGGCACTTGGCCAGGTTGGCACGGGCGCCGAAGAACTGCATCTCCTTGCCAATGCGCATGGAGGACACGCAGCAGGCGATGCCGTAGTCGTCGCCGTGGTAAACGCGCATGAGGTCGTCGTTCTCGTACTGGATCGAGGAGCTGGCGACAGAAGTCTTGGCGCAGAACTTCTTGAAGTTCTCGGGCAGACGGGTCGACCACAGAACGGTCATGTTGGGCTCGGGGCTGGTGCCCATGTTCTCGAGCGTGTGCAGATAGCGGTAGCTCATCTTGGTAACGAGCGTACGGCCGTCAACACCCATGCCGCCGATGGACTCGGTGACCCACTGCGGATCGCCGGTAAACAGGGCCTGGTACTCGGGGGTACGGGCAAACTTGACCATGCGGAGCTTCATGATGAAGTGATCCACGAACTCCTGGATCTGCTCCTCGGTGAAGGTGCCGTTAGCAAGGTCGCGCTCAGCGTAGATGTCGATGAACGTAGAGGTACGGCCGATGGACATAGCAGCGCCGTTCTGCTCCTTGACGGCAGCGAGGTAGGCGAAGTACATCCACTGGATGGCCTCCTGCGTGTTGGTAGCAGGGTTGGAAATATCGAAACCATAGGTCTCGGCCATCATCTTGAGCTCGCCGAGGGCGCGGATCTGCTCCTGCAGCTCCTCGCGATCGCGGATGTTGTCGGCGGTCATGACCGTCGGAGTGGAAGCCTTCTGGGCCTCCTTGTCCTTGATCAGGTAGTCGACGCCGTACAGGGCAACACGACGGTAGTCGCCGATGATGCGGCCGCGGCCATAGCCATCGGGCAGACCGGTGATGATGTGAGCCGAGCGGCAAGCACGCATCTCGGGGGTGTAGACATCGAAGACGCCAGCGTTGTGGGTCTTGCGCTCGAAGGTGTAGCGCTCGACAACGTTCTCGTCGACCTTATAGCCGTGCTGGCTGGCAGCCTGGCAAGCGATGCGGATACCACCGTTGACGTGCAGAGCGCGCTTGAGCGGCTTGTCGGTCTGGAGGCCAACAATGGTCTCCTTGTCGCGATGGGCATTATCGATGTAGCCAGCGGGGTGGCTCACGATACCCGTGACGGTCTTGGTGTCCATATCGAGGACACCGCCCTGCTCGCGCTCCTTAAGCAGCAGGTCGAGAACCTCGCCCCACAGCTCCTTGGTACGCTCGGTCGGGCCGGCGAGGAACGACTCGTCGCCCTCGTAGGGGGTGTAGTTCTTCTGGATGAAGTCTCGGACGTCAACCTCTCCCGTCCAAATGCCTTCCTTGAAGCCTTCCCATGCCTCCTGCATTGTGTAACCACGCTCCTAGTTACGTGTAATGCGGCGCTCTCTCACACCGCTGCTTATTGAATTCTTGAATTTTCGGCTTGCACTACCGGCTTCTTCCGTTCTTCACCACACGTTGGTGCAGGAAAAACGTTTGTCCACCTTGGAACTACAACCCAAAACCCAAGATTTCACCCGTCTGAGAAGGATAACATAGCGACCCTCTCCATCTGGGCTGTTATATGTTTCTTTTTTTATATCATAAGGGCGTTTTTTACAAACCCGCAGGAAATGAGAGCGTGAACAACTACCGTTCACCGATTTGTTTGGTTTTTTCCTTGCCTTTGTACGACGTTCACTCTAGCTGTTATGCCAGCTTTAGCAGGGTAAAGTGCCTCTGAGTAGGCTTTGGGACATGCCTAACGATCTGCCCCAAACTTTACTGGCACCGACGGTGTACGGAGGTCGCCTAAAGGTAGTTTTCTAGGCATGTCCCAAAATCTACCGTATATGGCGCGCGTGCAGGGGTATCATCTTTCACCGAAAATAGTTTCTAGTGTTAGGGGTTTTCGGTGGAAGATACCGATTTCCGTGAGCTTGGGCGTCAGCTCCTTACCGAGTTCGGCAGCATGCATCAGCGCATTTCGCGCTTTGCGGACAAAGCCCTCGGCGGCGAGATGGCCGTCATGCGCGCCCTCATGCGCGCCGGCGGCTCGCTCACGCCGAGCGAACTCGCTGATCGCGCCTGGGTCTCGAACGCCCGCATTGCCAATATCCTACGCGCTCTCGAAGCCAAGGGCTGGGTTGAGCGTGAGCACTCAAAGACCGACCGTCGTCGCGTACACGTCATAGTGACCGACAAGGGATTCCAGGATCTCGAAATCAAACGCCGGGAATTCGAGGACCGCACCGCGGCTTTCCTCGAACAGCTCGGCGAAACAGATACCCAAGAGATGGTGCGTCTTCTAAGGCGTGCCAACGAAATTATCGACCGCAATCAAGAAAGGAGAGATGCCGAGTGAGGATTCTCAAGCTCTTTAAAAAACATGTCCCGGCACTGTTTGCAGCTATCGTACTTATCGTAATCAGCTGCAACGCCGATCTGGCACTGCCTACCTATATGAGCGACATCGTCGACGTGGGCGTGCAGCAAGGCGGCATCGCCTCGCCCGTGCCCGACACCATTCGCGCCGAATCGCTCGACGACCTCGAACTCTTTATGAGCACCAAGGACGCCAAAGCTGTGGAGGCCGTGTTTGGCAAGGCGGACAATAACGGCATTCGAACGTACAAGGGCACCGAGGAGGAGCGCGCCGACGGCGGCAAGATTGCCGACATCATGAGCCTCCCCGAGACTGTCGTCCTTTCGTTCAACCAGGGCATCGATGCCAACTCCATGGGCGACATGACCGGCGCATCTACCGAGGCAAGCGATGGCGGCGCCGCTCAGGCCATGCCCACGCCCGAGCAGATGGCGGCGATGACGCCCGAGCAACTCGCCGAGATGCAGCAGAAGGCCGCTGCGGCGCAGAACATGCAAAAACAGATTGATGCCGACGGTGGCAAGATCACCATGAAGAGCCTGCGTCTAGGCGTTGAAGGCGGCCTAATCGACCAGGGCAAGCTCGTCGAGGGCGCCAACGATATGGCGGACAAAATGGGCTCCATGTCGGGCTCCATCGTGACCCAACGCGCTGTGAGCTATGTGCAAGACGAGTACAAGGCGCAGGGCATCGACCCCGCCGACGTGCAGAACGCCTACCTGGGCCGCATGGCGACCACGATGTTTGGTCTGTGTCTGGTGTCGCTGGTCGCCACCATCCTGACCGGCGCCGTGGCTTCGCGCACCGCCTGCTCCATCGCCCGCGACCTGCGCCGCGAGACCTTCAACAAGGTTATGCACTTCTCGCCGGCCGAAGTGGGCAAGTTTAGCCAGGCCTCGCTCATCACCCGCTGTACCAACGACATTCAGCAGATCCAGATGGCCGCAACCCTGTTTATCCGCATGTGCCTGATGGCTCCCGTCATGGGCATCGTCGCCGTCATGCGCGTCCTGGCCAACCATACCGGCCTAGAGTGGACCATCGCCGTGGCCATCATCGCGGTCTCGGCCGTCGTCGGCGTGCTCATGGGCCTCACCATGCCCAAGTTCAAAAAGATGCAGAGCTTTGTGGACCGCGTGAACCTTACCGCCCGCGAGCTGCTCGACGGCCTTATGCCCATCCGCTCGTTCAACCGCGAGGAACATGAGCTCGAGCGTTTTGACAAGGCTTCGCTCGACCTAATGACCACGCAGCTCTACACCAACCGCGCCATGAGCTTTATGATGCCGCTCATGATGCTCGTCATGAACTGCATCACCGTGCTTATCGTCTGGTTTGGCGCGCAGGGCGTGTCCGACGGCGTGATGCAGGTCGGCAACATGATGGCGTTCATCTCCTACACCATGCAGATCGTCATGGCGTTTATGATCCTCACCATGGTTTCGGTCATCCTGCCCCGCGCCGAGGTCGCAGCCGAGCGCGTGGAAGAGGTCATCACCTGCCCCACGAGCATCAACGACCCCGCCTCGCCCAAACTGCCCGCTGCCAGCGCGCCGCGCGGCGAGCTCACCTTCCGTGACGTGAGCTTCCAGTATCCCGATGCCCGCGCAGACGTCATTAGCGGCGTGAACTTCACCACGCATGCCGGTCAGATGCTCGGCATTATTGGCTCCACGGGCTCGGGCAAGTCCACGCTTGTGCAGCTCATCCCGCGCCTGTACGACGTCACGGGCGGCAGCATTTCGCTCGACGGCATCGACGTGCGCGACATGACCCTTTCCGAGCTGCGCCGCCGCATCGGTTATATTCCGCAGCAGGGTCGTCTGTTCTCGGGTACCGTCGAGAGCAACCTCAAGTTTGCCGGCGACATGGTGAGTGACGAGGATATGCGCCAGGCAGCACGCGTCGCCCAGGCGGAGGACTTTATCGCCGAGCGCGAAGACGGTTACGACTCCCCTATCAGCCAGGGCGGCTCCAATGTTTCGGGTGGTCAGCGCCAGCGTCTGGCCATCGCCCGCGCGTTGGCCAAAAAGCCCGATGTCGTGGTGTTCGATGACTCGTTTAGCGCCCTCGACTACAAGACCGACGCGCGCCTACGCGAGGAGCTGGCCAAAAACGTTACCGACGCCGCGCTCGTGGTCGTGGCCCAGCGCATCGCGACCATCATGCACGCCGACCAGATCATCGTGCTCGACGACGGCCACGTAGTGGGCACCGGCACGCACGAGGAGCTGCTGCGCAGCTGCCCGGCGTATCTGGAGATCGCACAGTCGCAGCTTTCCGCCGAGGAGCTGGGGCTTACCCAAGAAGAAATTGCAGCCGTCATGGAAGGAGGCGAGCGCTAATGGCAGACGAGACCAAGACTCAGATTCCCAAGCCCACCCGCCAGCGTGGTCCCATGGGTCGCATGGGCGGCATGCGTCGCGGCGAAAAGGCCAAGGACTTTAAGGGCACCATGAGGCAGCTGCTCGGCTATATCGGCCAGCACAAGATTGCCGTGTTTGCCGCCGTCGCCTTTGCCGTGTGCTCGGTCATCTTTAACATTGTGGGACCCAAGGTGCTCGGCCAGGTTACGACCAAGCTGTTCGAAGGCCTGGTCGCCAAGGTCAACGGCACCGGCGACGTTGACTTTGACTGGATCGCCAAGACGCTCGGCTTTTTGCTCTGCCTGTATCTGGCGAGCTCTGTCTGCAGCCTGATCCAAGGCTGGCTCATGACCGGCGTCACGCAAAAGATCTGCTACCGCATGCGCAAGGAAATCGCCGCCAAGATTGCCGTCGTGCCGATGAGTTACTTCAACGGCCACAGCAAGGGCGACGTGCTCAGCCGCATCACCAACGACGTCGATACGCTGGGTCAGTCGCTCAACCAGAGCGTGACCCAGCTCATCACGTCGGTGACGCAGATTATCGGCGTGCTCGTCATGATGCTGTCGATTAGTCTGCCGCTTACCGGCGTCACCGTGCTCACGCTGCCGGCCGCCGCGATTATCTTGACCGTGATGATTCACTTCTCGCAGCCGTACTTCCGCGAGCAACAGCAGGTTCTGGGCGCCGTCAACGGCATTATCGAGGAGGACTTTGCCGGCCAGAACGTCATTCAGGTGTTCGACCGCGCCGAGGCCTCGATTGAAGAGTTCGACCGTCAAAACGACCGCCTCTTTATTAGTGGCTGGCGCTCGCAGTTCCTGTCGGGCCTGATGATGCCGCTTATGAGCTTGGTGGGCAACATGGGCTACGTGGGCGTCGTCGTGGTGGGCGCGCAGCTCGCGCTGACCGGCAATGCCACGCCCGGCGACATCCAGAGCTTTATCCAGTACGTTCGCAACTTTACGCAACCCGTGCAGCAGCTGGGCAACGTGAGCAACACGATGCAGTCGATGGCTGCCGCCACCGAGCGCGTCTTTGAGTTCCTGGCCGCGCCCGAGGAGGAGCAGAAGGCCGACGCGCAGATTCCCGAGAAGCGCCCCGGCCACGTGGTGTTTGACCATGTCAAGTTTGGCTACACGCCCGACAAGACCATCATCCACGACTTTAGCTGCGAGGCGCAGCCCGGCCAGACCATCGCCATCGTCGGCCCCACCGGCGCCGGCAAGACCACGCTCATCAAGCTGCTGCAGAGCTTCTACGATGTGGACGGCGGTTCGCTGCGCGTCGAGGGCGTCGACGTGCGCGACTGGGACCGCGCGGCGCTGCGCGGCGAGTTTGCCATGGTGCTGCAGGACACCTGGCTGTTTAACGGCACCATCCGCGAAAACATCCGCTACGGACGCCCCGATGCGACCGACGCCGAGGTCGAGGCCGCCGCACGCGCCGCACGCTGCGACCACTTTATCCATACGCTCGCCGGTGGCTACGACTTTATGATCAACGAGGAGGGCACCAACCTGTCGCAGGGCCAGCGCCAGCTTGTGACCATCGCCCGCGCCATTTTGGCCGACCGTCCGGCGTTGATTTTGGACGAGGCGACCTCTAACGTGGACACCCGCACCGAGGAGCTCATCCAGCGCGCCATGGATGCGCTGATGCAGGGCCGTACCAGCTTTGTTATCGCGCACCGCCTGTCCACGATCCGCAACGCCGACGTGATCTTGGTGATTCGCGACGGCGACATCGTCGAGAAGGGCACGCACGACGAGCTGCTCGCCCAAGGCGGCTTCTACGCCGACCTGTACAACTCGCAGTTCGACGAGGCGGCGTAAATTCTGCCTCAGGGAACAAATAACGCCCGAGAACGGGGGCGCAGGACAACCTGCGCCCCCGTTTTTTCGTCCACGGCACTCGAATTAGCTCTCTTGGGGCCCGATTGACAGCCCCTTCCGGACCCTGTGGCCAAAAAAGGTCAAATATGAGTACTGTTACATTTTTAGTAGCAGCCAAAACCGCCTCAAATGCCGCTCTCACGGCTTACACGCGTTCCTAAATTGATCAAACAGCACCATAGCGGACTTATATGCGTTTGTGTTAACGAACATGTTTTGCATTTATGTCTATTATTTTGCGAAGGCAATATGGCACTGGAATAGCAACGGTACTCATATTTGGCATTTTTTGGCCGCGGGGTGTTTCCCGAGAAATCGATGGCA
>CAJMOL010000054.1 GCA_905215095.1 uncultured bacterium
CGCTGACGCCGCCCATGTCCAGATCCATCATCTTGCCGGTGAAACGGTTCTGGATGCGGTAAACGCCGTCGCCTGCTGCGACGAAGTTCCACTGCTGCCACTCAAAGTTGGCGTTGTCCATCAGCTGGATCTTCGCGCCATTGTCAATGTTATAGTCAGCGACCTCAATGACCTTGCCGTTGGCGGCGCTGATGGTATAGAACTTACCCTCGGTAAGTACGGTCTGTGCAATCTTCTTCGGTGCCATATTTGTTCCTCCTATAGGTATATCATGTATATTATGCGGCAAATCTTGTTTGTAGTTTCCCTCATGCCGCGTGGTCAAACACCGCTTTTTGCGTGTCTACGTATCCTATTATAACCACTTTTTACCTTCCCGTCAACTTTTTGGCGCTGTTGCGGCATTTTGCACAAAAACCGCCGGGACGGCAGATGCTATCCCGGCAGTTTTGATTGATTTTATGCCGTTTTGCGGCTTTTTTCGACATCTCTGCGCTTAAGAGTTCTCGGCAAAGTTGCCGGTGTACAGGCGGTAATAGCGGCCCTTCTGGGCGATCAGCTCGTCGTGGGTGCCGCGCTCAATGATACGGCCCTGCTCCAGCACCATGATGCAGTCCGAGTTGCGCACGGTGGACAAGCGGTGCGCGATGACAAACGTCGTGCGGCCTTCCATGAGCTTGTCCATGCCGGCCTGCACGATAGCCTCGGTGCGGGTGTCGATGGAGCTCGTGGCCTCGTCCAGAATCATTGCTGGCGGATCGGCGACGGCAGCGCGTGCGATCGAAATCAGCTGGCGCTGGCCCTGCGACAGCTGAGCGCCGTTGCCGGTGAGCATGGTGTCGTAGCCGTCGGGCAGGCGGGTGATAAAGTCGTCCGCGCCCGCGAGCTTGGCCGCCGCGATGCACTCCTCGTCGGTGGCATCCAGGTTGCCGTAGCGGATGTTATCCATCACGGTGCCGGTGAACAGGTTCACGTCCTGCAGCACCACGCCCAGCGAGCGGCGCAGGTCGGCCTTGCGGATCTTGTTGACGTTGATGCCGTCGTAGCGGATCTTGCCGTCGGCGATGTCATAGAAGCGGTTGATGAGGTTGGTGATGGTCGTCTTGCCGGCACCGGTGGCGCCGACAAACGCGACCTTCTGGCCCGGCTTGGCAAACACAGACACGCCGTGCAGCACCTCGTGGTCGGGCGTGTAGCCAAAGTCGACGTTGTCCATGACCAGGTCGCCGCGCAGCGGCACGTACTCAATCTCGCCGGTTGCGCGGTGCGGATGTTTCCATGCCCACATGCCGGTGTGGTGGTCGGCCTCCTCGAGCTGCCAGGTATCGGGGTTCACCTGCGCGTTGACGAGCGTCACATAGCCTTCGTCGGCCTCGGGCTCCTCGTCGATGAGTTCAAAGATACGGTCGGCGCCGGCGAGGCCCATGACCACGGCGTTGATCTGCTGCGAGATCTGACCGATCTGTCCGCAGAACTGCTTGGTCATGTTGAGGAACGGCACCACGACGGCGATGGACAGCGCCATGCCCGAGATGCTCAGGTTGGGCACGCCCAGCGCCAGGAAAATGCCGCCGGCAAGGGCCACCAGCACGTAGAGCAGGTTTCCCAGGTTCATAAGGATGGGCATGAGGATGTTGGCGTACATGTTGGCCTTCTGCGAGACCTCGAAGAGCTTTTCGTTGCGCTCGTCAAAATCGGCCTCGGCGGCAGACTCGTGGCAGAATGCCTTGACGACCTTCTGGCCGTTCATGACTTCCTCGATATGGCCCTCGACCACGCCGAGCTCGGTCTGCTGCGCAATAAAGAAGCGCGCGGAGTTGGAGCCGAGCAGCTTGGTCATAAAGGTCATAAAGGCGACGCCGGCCACAATGACCAGGCACATCCACACGCTGTAGTACAGCATGATAAAGAACACCGTGACGATGACGATGGTCGTCATGAGCAGGTTGGGCAGCGACTGGCTGATCATCTGGCGCAGCGTGTCGATGTCGTTGGTGTAGTGGCTCATGATGTCGCCGCGCTGGTGCGTGTCGAAGTAGCGAATCGGCAGGTCCTGCATGCGGTTGAACATCTTCTCGCGCAGCTTCTCGAGCGAGCCCTGCGTGACGATGGCCATGGCGCGGTTCCAGAACAGCGAGGACAGGATGCCGATGCCGTAGATGCAGGCGAGGGTGGTCACGAGCTGTGCGATTTTGGGCTGTGCGGCTTCCCAATCGCCCGACTGCCACGATTCGCTAATAATCTGCAGGGCGCTCTGAAGGAAGGTCGCGCCGATGGAGTTGATGATGGCGCAGAGCACCACGCCGACGACGACGAGGGGCAAAAGCACGGGGTAGAAGCCAAAGAGCGTCTTGATGAGGCGCGACATGGTGCCGCCCTTGCGGTTGAGCGCGCGCTCGGCGGTCGTTGCCTTACTCATGTGCCTCGCCTCCTTCCTGGGTCTGGGCTTGCGTTACGGTCGTATCGGTGTTGGCCTCGACGGCCCCTTCGCCCTCGGCAGACATCTTGTTCTGCGAGGTAAAGGTCTCGCGGTAGATCTCGCTCGTCTTGAGCAGCTCGTCGTGGTTACCGATTTGAGCGATACGGCCGCCCTCCATGACGATGATGCGATCGGCGTCCTGCACGGAGCTGATGCGCTGAGCGATGATGAGCTTGGTCGTGTTGGGCAGATAGCTTGCCAGCCCTGCACGAATCTTGGCGTCGGTCTTGGTGTCGACGGCGCTGGTGGAGTCGTCCAGGATCAAGATCTTGGGGCGACGCAGCAGGGCACGCGCAATGCACAGGCGCTGCTTCTGACCGCCCGAGACATTGGAGCCGCCCTGTTCAATCCAGGTGTCATAGCCCTTGGGGAAGCCGTCGACAAACTCGTCGGCACAGGCCAGGTGCGCTGCCTCGCGGACCTCTTCGTCAGTGGCATTCGGGTCTCCCCAACGCAGGTTCTCGGCGATGGTGCCGCTAAACAGCACGTTTTTCTGCAATACCATGGCCACTTGGTGGCGCAACGCGTCCAGGTCGTAGTCGCGCACGTCCATGCCGCCCACGCGCACGGTGCCTTCGGTGGCGTCGTACAGGCGGGCGATGAGGTTTACAAGCGTGGACTTGGCCGAGCCGGTGCCGCCGATGATGCCGATGGTCTCGCCGCTCGTAATGTGCAGGTCGATGTCGTCGAGCGCCTGGCGTTTCGCATGCGCGGAATACTTAAAGCTCACGTGGTCAAAGTCGATGGAGCCGTCGGCAACCTCGAGCACGGGCTCGGCGGGATCGGCGATCGTGGGCTCGGCGGCCAACACCTCGGTAATGCGGTGTGCCGATTCGTCGGCCATGGTCACCATGACAAAGATCATCGACAGCTGCATCAGGCTCATAAGGATCTGAAAGCCATAGGTAAAGATCGAGGAGAGCTGGCCCACGTCGAACAGCGTGCCCTGGCTTGTGATGATGAGCTTGGAGCCCAGGTAGATGATGACGACAAATGCGCCGTTGACGCAGATGTTCATCATGGGGTTGTTAAAGGCGAGCAGCTTCTCGGCGCGGGTGAAGTCCATCTGGACGTCGCGTGCGGCGGTCGCGAACTTCTCTTTCTCAAAGTCTTCGCGCACGTAGCTCTTAACCACGCGCATGCCGGTGACGTTTTCCTCGACGGACTCGTTAAGGGCGTCGTACTTGTGGAACACGCGCGAGAAGATGGGGCGCACCTTAAAGATGATAAAGAACAGTCCAAAGCCCAGCAGCGGAATGATGACCAGGTAGACCATGGCGACGCTGCCGCCCATGATAAATGCCATGGTAAAGGCGAAGATCAATACCAGCGGCGCGCGCACGGCGATACGGATGATCATCATAAAGGCCTGCTGCACGTTGTTGATATCGGTGGTCAGGCGCGTGACGAGCGAGGAGCTCGAGAACTCATCGATGTTGGCAAAGCTGAACGTCTGGATCTTGTAGAACAGGTCGTGACGCAGGTTCTTGGCGAACCCGCAGCTCGCATGGCTGCAGGTGACGCCGGCCGCGGCGCCAAAAGCAAGGGATGTCAGCGCGATGAGCACCAAAAGGCCTGCGGTGGGAAGCATCTCGGCTACGGTGGCGCCGTCTTTGATGGCGTCGATCAGGTTGGCGGTGATAAATGGAATCAGCATCTCGCAGAGCACCTCGCCAAGCACGAGCAACGGCGTGGCAACGGTGACTTTCATATAGTCGCGGATGCTGCCCATGAGGGTTTTAATCATCCAGTTCCTCCCAGGTTACACGGATTTTCTCGAGCATCTCGGCGAGCTGCTCGCGCTCGTCGTGGGTGAGGGCGCTAAAGGCCTGCTCTCTAAAGCGGATGCGGGCCGCCTGCTCAACGCGGGCCTTTTCCCATCCCGCATCGGTCAGGCGGATGGTGAGCTGCCGACGGTCTTTGGGATTGCGACTGCGCTCGATAAGACCGCCCAGTTCGAGCTTGGACAGAATCTCGGAAAGGGACCCCGGCTTGAGGTCGAAGTGCATGCCGAGCTCCTGTTGGGACAGCTCGCCGGTCGGCTGCTTGGCGAGTAGGCAGACAATAGGCGCCTTGCCAGATATGCCGCCGCCGTGAAAATGCATGTAATGGCCGCAAAACCCCAGCCCATGGAGGATTCTCTTGGCGAGACGGTCCTCCTTGGACTGAGTCTCGGGCTCGTCTACCGGCTGCGAGGGGTCGTCGCCGGGTTCATGCGGATGGGCGTGTGGTTCAACACACATATCTAATCTTCGCTCCTTTCTTTAGTTAGGTAGTGGAATTGTTTTGTGCCTAACCAATTTAGGAGCGTGAGAAATCAATGTCAAGGTACCAAACTTATTAAGTTACGGCGTTTTGCCAAACGCCGTAACCGCTCGACGCTGCAAGCGTTCCTAAGCGGCAATCTGGCGTTCAATCGTCGGGCATGGCCACAAGGCCTATGCCCTCCTCTTTCACGCCACCTTGCTCGCTTAGGAACGCTTTCGCTGTCCGTCCTCAACCTGTGATTCCGCCACGGTCCGCTTCGGTGCATGTGGTCCCTTGGGGACGGAGGAAAAGGGATCACTTTGAGCTGTGATGACGCCATTCGAAGCGGCCTCGCCAAAAACTATGCCTAATTACTACGATGAATCCGGCATCCCCGACCACAACGGCTGTTTCTGAAAAAGCGCAAGCTATCTACCTGCGGTTTTGTTGGAGCGAAATTTGTTGTGGTTGGAGGTGGGCGGTTAAACGTAGTAAATAGGCATAGTTTTGAAATGGCACTATATGAGTAGAGTCAACTAGGCCGTTATGGAGCAAACAGTCCCCATTTCCGAAACCTATCCGCAACAATCTGCTCTTCGCACTGCTCGACTCCGCTCGCAACGTCCCCTGCGCTACACTTAGTTGCACTGTGGCGCCGTTGCGCCGCGCCCGACCCAAGGGGGACACTCATGAAGAACACTCAGCTGCTGCTGATCAACGATATGTGCGGATACGGCAAGGTCGCGCTTTCCGCCATGCTGCCGGTGCTGTCGCACATGGGCTACCGTATCCATAACCTGCCGACGGCACTTGTGTCCGATACGCTCAACTATCCCAAGTTCTACATCCATGACACCACCGAGTACGTGCGCCAGAGCCTCGCCATCTGGGAGGATCTCGGCTTTGAGTTCGACGCCATCTCGACCGGCTTTATCGTGACCGAGGAAGAGACGCGCATCATCTCGGACTTTTGCCACCGCCGTGCGCAAAAGGGCACCAAGGTGTTCGTCGACCCCATCATGGGCGACAACGGCAAGCTCTACGCCGGCGTGCCCGAGTCCACGATCGGCCTCATGCGCAGCCTGCTCGAGTGCGCCGACTATGCGGTGCCAAACTACACCGAGGCGTGCCTGCTCACCGATACGCCCATTGCCGAGCAAATCACGCCCGATAAGGGCCGCGCTCTTGTGGATGCCGTGCGTGCCTTGGGCGCCAAGTCGGTGGTCATTACGAGCGCCGTAGTCAATGGCACGAACGCGGTTATTGGTTACGACCATGTGGCGGGGGAGTACTTTACGATTCCCTTTGAGCTCATTCCGGTCTATTTCCCGGGCACGGGCGACACGTTCTCGGCGGTGCTTGTCGGCCGCGTTATGGCTGGTTGGAGCCTGCAGCGCGCGACGAGCGATGCCATGCGCGTGGTAGCCGAGCTTATCGAGCGCAATGCCGACCAGGAAGACAAGTCCGCCGGCCTTCCCATCGAGGCCTGCCTGGATGTGGTTGACCATGAGTAACGCCGACGAGAGCAGCACCGAGGCAGCGGGCGAGAACAGGCCGCTCGGCGCGCCGCGTGGCAAGCGTCCGCGTATCCGTATTAGCTGCGTGGACCAGCTGGGTGCGTGCCGTTGTCACCACGGGCACAAGCCGGGCGATGTCTTCGACTTCGATCGCGATCGCGGCAAGATGTGCGCCATGGCCTGCCATGTGGGCTTTCCCTATATCGATATCCTGCGCTATGGCGGGACCGTGCCTGGCAACGAGCCCGGCACGGCAAAGTTCTGCTGCCCCGAAGTCGATACACTGAACGTCTGGCTTGCCAAGATCGTTGACGAGTAGTCGAGCGCAATGTGTCAAAGGGACAGCCCCTTTGACACATTCGCCGGTGGCGCCCCTTCTTTTACTTATAATCTCAAATCTCTGCATTTCATTTGATTTTAGGTTCTAAAAATTCTGCGTTTCATCGATAATCAAGCATATAAAACTTTGCATTTCATTCGATGACACCGAGGGGAGAGCCTGTGCTGCGTAGGAAAATAGCGGCAGAGCTGGAGCGTTGGCTGAAGTCTTCCGAGCAAAAGGCCTTGTTCATTACGGGTTCTCGCCAGATTGGCAAAAGCTATTCGATTCGCGCATTTGGCAAAGCCAACCATGCAACCTACATCGAGCTTAACCTCATGGAAAATCGCCAGGCAAAAGATGCTCTTCTCGAGGCGCGGGATGCCGATGATTTCATCAGCAGGGTGACGCTTCTTTCGGGAAAGTCGATTGCACCAGGCAAAACGCTCGTGTTTATCGATGAGGTCCAAGAGGCCCCCGACATCATGACGATGGCAAAGTTCCTTGTTGAGGACGGGAGGTGCCGCTGGGCGTTTTCGGGGTCAATGCTCGGGACCCAGTTCAAGGGCGTCAGGTCCTATCCCGTGGGGTATGTTCGCGAGCTTAGGATGTTCCCGCTCGATTTTGAGGAGTTTTGCTGGGCAATCGGGGTGAGCGAGGGGGCTCGTCAAACGATACGTGACGCGTGTATCAGCGAGAGGCCCATTCCTGATTACATTCATGACGCGATGATGGCAAACTTCAGGACCTATACCGTTGTCGGCGGAATGCCGGAGGTCGTGCAGCGTTTCCTTGACACGCAGGGCGACCTTGCCTCTGTTCGTCAGCTACAGTCAGAGCTCAACGAACAGTACCGGCGGGATATCTCCAAGTATGCAAGCGGGCGAGCCCTTCAGGTGCAGAGCATCTACGATCAGCTCCCTATTATGCTCGAGGGCGAAAACAAGCGCTTCGTGCTCAATTCCATTGACCCCAAGGCTTACTACGAGAAGTATCAGCGAGATTTTGTATGGCTTGTCGATGCCGGCGTTGCTCTCAAAGCCGATATCGTAACCGAGCCAAAATCGCCCCTGCTCAAGACGGCGCGGCCATCGCAGTTCAAGCTATATCAATCGGATACGGGCATGTTGATGGCGCGCTACCCCGTTGGAGTCGCCCAAGCGGCGTATCTTGATAGCAAGGAGCCCAATCTGGGCGGCATTTACGAAAACGTGGTGGCCCAGCAGCTGGCCGCCCAAAATCGCCAGCTTTACTACTATCAGACAAAAAAGCGCGGTGAAGTGGACTTTGTGGTCGATGGACCGGATGGGACGGCTGTTCCGATCGAGGTTAAATCGGGCTCCTATTACCACGCGCACGCTGCGCTCGGTCATGTGCTTGATACGGCTGAATATGGCGTAAGGCTCGGGATTGTTTTCTCGAGAGGCAACGTTGAGCGCAACGGAGCGGTTCTCTATTTGCCGCTATATGCGACCTGGGCCCTTTCGGATGTTTTGGGCGACTCCTGCGCCGAGGGGATAAAGCTGGAGGTCAAGCCGGTCTAGGGCCAGTCCCGGATGTGACAAAGGGACAGTCCCTTTGTCACATCCATGAGTGTGGATTTTCTCCCGTATAGAGCGCACTTGAACGCTCAAAGCGGGAGAAAATCCACGCTCATTTTTCATGTGGGAGATTATCCACGCTCGTTTCGCGCCGAAGGCGTGGCCCGCGGCCTCGCTTGCCTACAGCTGCTCGAGCATAGCGGTGCAACCGGCGAGTACATCGCGGTAGGTGGCGTCGAAATTGCCGGTGTACCAGGGGTCGGCCACGTCGCCGGGGCGATCGGTCCAATCGAGCAGGCGCGAGATCTTGCCATCGGGGTCCTTCCCAAAAATTCGGTACAGGCCGCGGGCGTTCTCGTCGTCCA
>CAJMOL010000055.1 GCA_905215095.1 uncultured bacterium
ACGAGGCGACCGGCAATGCAAAGACAGCGACCGATAGCGCGAACAAGGCAAAAGCCGCGACTGTGGCCGCGACCACAAAGGCGGCCAAAGCGGCAGAGGACGCCAACGCCTCTAAGGAAGCGTGCGACGAAACCGCCGCCAAGCTGGCCGCATTGTTCCCCCTCGGAATCTACCTGGATGCCGAGGGCTTTATCTGTCAGAAAGCAAAGGAGTAGTCCAATGGCAGACGCAGACAACAGGCTCGTTCTCGACACCACGGGCAACGCGATCCTCGCATCGCTCAACGTGCAGAACGGCCTGCTCGCACAGATGGTGCGCAACAACGCCGTCTCGACCGAGGTCAGCTGGGACGAGGTGAAGCACATCGCCAAGTCCGGTCAGGCAGACAAGGCCTTCTCCGTTGGCGACCAGCTCGTCGTCAAGCTGACCGACGGCTCCAACGTGTACGACGACCCGTGGGACGTCACGGGCTTCGCCAACGTCCGCAACAAGGTCGGCGACATCGTCCCGGGCATGTTCCTACAGCAGCACTACACGCTGCCCTTCGCCACCAGCTTCGACGCCCGAGAGGCGTTCTACGTGGCAGGTGAGTCCGGCCTTCCCGCCGGCATCTACAACGTGACGCTCGGATACAGCCAGGGCACGATGGTCAAGGGAAAGACCTACCAGTTCACCCTCGCCGACCCGCTCGTAAAGGGCAACCAGCTCCTCGGCTTCTATGGCGCATGGGACAGCAAGGTGACCGACTGGAAGGTCTACGTGTTCGACAGCGCCTCCGCGGCCACTCCCAAGGCGACGCTCGCCGTGGCCGAGGGCAGCGCCGGCACGAGCCTCGGCACGCTCGACAAGCCCAAGAGCGGCGACCTCTGGTCCATCCAGTGCGCCGCCTACGGCAACGGCGACTGGGAGCACTCGAACCTCCGCCAGTGGCTCAACAGCCACGACGCCAACTGGTTCAAGCCCAAGCACGACTACGACCACATCCCGTCCGCGTCCGTGTGCTACGGACCGTACGACTCCAGGGCCGGCTTCATGTCGATGCTGCCCGACGACTTCGTCGCGGCAGTCGGCGAGATTGAGGTCGTGACCGCCCGCAGCTACATCACCTACGGCGGCACCTCGGATGCGCCGGCGCTCTCCAAGACCTTCGACAAGTTCTTCCTGCCGAGCCTCGAGCAGCACTGGATCAACTGCAACGAGTCCTCCGTCAACGGCGTCGAGGGCGACCCGTGGGAGTACTGGAAGCTCGCCCGCGGCGGCACGTCCAAGGCCCCGCTGTGGCAGAAGGAGCCTGCGTACATCCAGTACGCGCTCAATGCCAAGACGGCTGCCCAGCACTCCTGGATGCGGTCCGCGTACCGCGGCCGCGCGTACGCCCCGGTCGTCGTGAACGCCGATGGCTACGTGAGCAACTACGGCGCGTACTACGGCAATCGCGCGGCCCCCGCTTGCGTCATCTGCTAATCGTCAATCGCCGGGGCGACACCTCGCCCCGGCCGCTACAACCAAAGGAGGCCATTCATGACCGTACCCGCCAGCAGGCGAGGTAAGAACAGGATGGAAGTGTTCGCGAAGGCAAACGAGCTTTGCGCCTACACGGTCGAGATTACGGCCAACGAGAGGACCTTCAGGCCAGAGTTCGCCATGCTGACGGCCCGCATCGTGGACGCCAGCGTGGCAATCGGCCAGTACCTCTGGAGCGCGAACAATATCAAGGTCGTCGACGATGACGACCTCGCCGAGAGGAGGAGCCTCCAGCGCAAGGCCAAGGTCAAGTGCAACGAGCTGATCTTCCTCATCGGCGTCGCGAAGAAGACGTTCCACCTCCGCGGCAGGCGTGTCCACCATTGGTCCGGACTCGTGAGTTCCGTGAGGTCGATGACCTCCGCATGGAGTGAATCAGATGCCCGACGCTTCCGTGCCGGGCATTAGAGATTCTTGGACCGGGGCTGATACTGCCCAGAACTCCTGGATGCGGTCCGCGAACCGCGACAACGCGTACAACCCGTTCATCGTGAACGCCGATGGCAACGTGAACAACAACAACGCGTACAACGGCAATCGCGCGGCCCCCGATTGCAACGGGCACGGCGGCATGGAGAGGCGACGCATAGCGCCGTCCGCCGCAGACCCCGGCGCAAGGAGTCCCGGTCCAGTGCCCGAGAGGGCCGAACACCGCGGCGGCGACGGCCCCACCTCCGATGGATGTGCTGGGCCTGCAAGCGCCGTCGACCCCATGTCGTTCGAGTGCCTCTGGGAGGCAATGGAGCGATGCCGCAGGGGAGTGATGTGGAAGGACAGCGTGGCGAGCTTCGTGCTCAACGCTCCGACCGAGGTGGCGAGACTCGCAGACGAGCTTGCGGACGGCACATACGTCCAGCGCCCGGTGAGACGCTTCCCCATCTACTACCCCAAGCAGCGCGACATCGTCGCAATCCCGTTCAGGGACAGGGTCTTCCAGAGGTCGCTCAACGACTTCGTCCTCTACCCGGCAATGAGCCGGGACTGGATATACGACAACGCATCGTGCCAGACCGGCAAGGGCACGGACTTCGCGCGGAACAGGCTCAAGCGGTTCATGCGCGAGCACTACGCGAGGCACGGTGAAGACGGGTGGGTGCTGACGCTCGATGTGGCCGGCTACTACCCGAACATGCCGCACGCGACTGCGCTCGCACCGTTCGAGCGCCATCTCGATGAGAGGTACGTCGGCATCGTGGCCTCGATTCTCGAGAACCAGTACACGGGCGACGTCGGGGTCAACCCCGGCTCGCAGCTCGTGCAGATAGCCGGAGTGTCGGTCCTAAGCCCGATAGACCACATGGTCAAGGAGCGGCTCAGGGTCCGTCACTACATAAGGTACATGGACGACTCCATCCTCATAAGCGACAGCCGCGAGGAGCTTGAGCGGGCGCTCGACGTCCTGACAGATGAGTACGCCAAGCTCGGCTTCGCTCTCAACAGGAAGAAGACCCACATAAGGCCGCTATCTCGCGGCATAGATTTCCTCGGCTTCCACTTCAAGCTGTCGCCGACCGGGCGCGTCTTCATGAACGTCCTGTCTGCGAAGGTCAAGCAGGAGAGGCGGCACCTCAAGGGCGTCGTCAGGCTCGCGAAGCGCGGCGTCATCTCAAAGGAGGACGCCGACGCGAGCTTCGAGGGCTGGGTCGCCCACGTCAAGAAGGGCGACTCGTTCAAGTTGATACGGCGCATGAGGCGCTACTACAGGGACCTCTGGAAGGGAGATACCGATGGTCGTAATCAAGCGAACCAATGGAGACATCGAGGGTAGCCGCAGGGAGGAGAACATCGTCGCCGCGCTCGACACGTACGACGCCAACATCACGTACCTCGCGTGCATGTGCGACGTCGACCTCCCCGAGAACGAGGGGGTGATTGGATATGAGCACGCTGGCATCGAGGATTAAGACCTGGTACGTCAACGACAAGTGGACCAAGACCATGGTCGAGAACGTGCATGGGAATGGCAAGATCACCGACGAGGAGCTTGCCGAGATTCTCGCCGCAAAGGGCGAGCCTGACACCGAGTAACCACGGCCCCGCACATGCGGGGCCTTTTTCATCTAGGAGAGACAATGGAATACCAGCTCACCGAGCCGCAGGAGTGGGCAATCGTCATCGCGTGCGGCTTCATGGTCATGGACATCCTGACCGGCTTCATCGGCGCTGTCATCAACGGCAACGTCTCGAGCGCCAAGATGCGCGTCGGCCTCGGCCACAAGATTCTGCTCTGCTGCCTCATCGCGGTCGCAGTGATGATCGAGCTTGCCGGCGCTCACATCGCCGGCCTCGGCTTCAGCGGCGTCTCCGTGACCGTCGTGTGCGTCTACATCATCATCATGGAGGTCGCCTCCATTCTCGAGAACGTGTGCGCCGCATACCCCGAGCTTCGTGACACCCCGCTCATGCGCATTTTCGACCATGACGGGAACGGCGAGTAGCATGGACTGGAAGAACCTTCAGCCCGACGTTTACATGCGCGTCGCGGCCGGCTTCACCAATGGCCGCCCGTATGGCATCTCCGGCGTGACCGTGCACCACATGGCGGGCAACCTCACGCTCGAGCAGTGCAAGGCCGCCCTCGACTCCAACGGCACCGGCGCTCACTACGGCGTCGCCGGCGGCCGCGTCGCCCAGTTCGTCGACGATTACAACCGCGCATGGGCGTGCGGCGACGGAATCGGCACCGGCGGCGGCAACGACCGCACGATCAGCATCGAGCACGCAAACGACCACGCCGACCCGTGGACCGTTTCCGAGGACACCCTCGACACAGGCGCACACCTCACGGCCGCCATCTGCGTGTACTACAAGCTCGGACGACCGGAGTGGGGCAAGAACGTCTGGCCGCACAGGCATTGGAGCGCCACCGCCTGCCCCGGTGAGCTGTACGGCAGCCAGAAGGACGCCTACATCGCCCGCGCACAGGCTTGGTACGACTCCATGGTCAACGGTGCCGCGGAGCCTGAGAAGGCGTCACAGGGCGCGTCTCAGGCCAATGCCGGGGCATCGACTAAGACCGAGAACTTCGGCGGCCGCTACCGCTGCACCGTGTCAAAGTTGAACGTGCGCACCTCCCCGTCGCTGTCCGGCTCCGTCGTGGCCTCCTACGGCCTCGGCCAGACCGTCGTCCTCGACGACTGGTACAAGTCCGCAGACGGATACATCTGGGGCCGATACACCGGTTATAGCGGAAACGTCCGCTATGTCGCCGTTGGACGCGCCACCGGCAAACCCGAGGCTGACGACTATCTCATCAAGGAGTGACATGAAGTTCAGCGAGAAGCTGTTTGGCTTCGTATACGCGGTATTGGCGGTCATCGCCATGTTCGCGCTCATCACCGTCGCCTGCTCGCTTGCGCACCCCAGCGATGCGAGCGCGACGGGCGTCGCCACGGTCATGGACCAGTCGGAGGGGCCGCTCTACGACCTCCCGCAGAACGTGTCCTCGTACATCGCGACCGAGCGCTCGACTAACCGTGCCTACATCGTGGTCGAGAGCGACCGCGGCATCGCCATCACGCCGTACCTCGACGAGGATGGCGACCAGGTCATCATCGACAGGCCATAGCAGACACACCACCCTCCTCGGCATCATGCCGGGGAGGGCTTTTTTGCTGCCGATACGGTCGAATAAAAGCAGAGCCTCCAAGTTTGCTTGAAGCTCTGCTTTTGGTCCCTATTTGGTCCCTGCGGTGCATCTTGGAGCGCCTTGTGAACCTTGTAAAATGAATAATGCCTGTTGTGCGTCTTGTATTTGCTTAAAGAGCCATAAGTGGTAATCTAACGACGTTTGTTTATATTGCCCGAGCATCTGCGCTGGGCTTTAGGTCGAAACCGATAGGAGACACGTATGTCCGGACACTCTAAGTGGGCCACAACCAAGCATCGTAAGGGCGCGCAGGACGCCAAGCGTTCCGCCCTCTTCTCCAAGCTGAGCCGCAACATCACCGTTGCTGCCCGTCTCGGCGGCGACCCGCTGCCCGAGAACAACGCCAGCCTCGCCGCTGCCGTTGCTAAGGCCAAGGCTCAGTCCATGCCCAAGGACAAGATCAAGTCCGCTATCGACAAGGCTTTTGGTTCGGGTGCCGACGCTGCCGTCTACGAGAACATCGTGTACGAGGGCTACGGTCCCGCCGGTGTCGCCGTCTACGTCGACTGCCTGACCGACAACCGCAACCGTACCGCTGCCGACGTCCGTTCTGCCTTCTCCCACGCTGGTGGCAACCTGGGCACCTCCGGCTCCGTCGCCTTCCAGTTTGAGCGCAAGGGCCAGATCGTCGTCGCCAAGGAGATCCTGGACGAGAACGCCAAGAAGGAGACCATGATCGCCAACGGTCCTGCCGGTGACGAGGATGAGTTCATGATGGCCATCGCCGAGGCCGGTGGCGAGGACTACGAGGACGCCGGCGAGGAGTGGATCGTCTGGACTACTGCCAACGAGGTCATGGCTGTCTCCAAGGCGCTCGAGGAGCAGGGCGTCCAGGTCAAGGGCTCCGAGACCACCATGGTCCCGACCACTCCGACCGAGGTCTCCGGTACCGACGCCAAGAAGGTCCAGCGCCTCATCGACCGTCTCGAGGAGCTCGACGACGTCCAGGACGTCTACAGCACCATGGACATGACCGACGAGGTCATCGCTGCCCTCGAGGAGGAGTAGCGCCCGCACGGGTTAAGCCGTGCATATCTGGGCATAATGAAGCGAGCATGCAAGCCTCGTGGAATAGATGAGCCGGATCCGCGTGCGTATGGCACCGGACCCGGCTCTTTTATAATGATGCGAATCGTTTTGCATTCTGTGGACCGAAACCTGAAGGGAGCGCGCGTGCGCGTACTCAAACGAGCCCTAGCGATCGTGTATCTTGCCGCCGCCATCGTGGCGCTGGGTACGCTTGTCTGCCAGTTCTGGGGACCGTATACGTATCGCTTTATGCTGCTGTTGCGTGACACCATGCCTCGCGTCGTCGTTACGGTGTGCGCCGCTATCGTGGCGCTTGGCGTGCTCATCGGTTTTTTCCGCCTGATGTTCGCGCGTCGCGAGCCGTCCTGCGTGCATCCGGCGGGGGAGCGCAATATCGAGGTCACGCTCGCAGCGCTTTCCTCGTGCGCCCGTGCCGCGGCAGAGTGCGATGATCGCGTGATGGTTGAGCATATCGAGGCGCGCGTTCAAGGCTCCGACGAGTCGCGCGTTCGTTTTAAGGTCGAAGCCATCGCGCTCGACGACCGGGACGTGGCCTCCCTTGCAGCCGCGATGCAGCAGCGCATCGAAGAAGCTTGCGACACCATCCTCGGCACGCCGGGCACGACCGCGCGCGTCCGTTTTTTGCCGTCCAAGACTACCGTCCAGACCGTGGAGGTTTCCGGTGAGTGATACCAACCAAGACAAGACCGCCCGCACGCCGCGCCTGACGATCGACCAGAACGCTACGCCGGCAGGCGAGTCCGCCGACGCCAAGCCCGAGGCCGGCGAGCAGCACGACAGCGCCGCCAACGACTTCGACGAGGCCATGGGTCTCATCAAAGGTACGGGCGCTGCTATCTGGAGCTATGCCGTGCGCCATCCCAACACTACGCTCGGCGCCGTGGCAGGCTTTATCCTCGCTGTGCTGGTACTTACGTTGGGCCTGTGGGACACGCTCGTCATCGCATTCTTTGTGCTGATCGGCGCCGTGATCGGCCAGATTCGCGACGGGGAGAACGGTATCGTCAACTTCTTCGGCCGCCTGTTTAGCGGCCGCTAATACGTATTCGACTGTCGCATCCGCGGCAGGCATAAGGAGGAACCATGGCTTTTAACACGAAGGTCGATGTGGCCGATACCGAGCTCGAGGCGAATGAGGCCGTCGCCGATGCCGGGGACGTGACGCTCGAGGACGAGGCGCTCGTCGAGGCCGAGTCCGATGCGGACGAGGACAACGAGGAGATGGACGACGAGGAAACGGACGAGTCCGAGGACTCGCTGACCTATTCCAACGGCGTGATCGAGAAGATCGTTGCCATGGCCACCCGCGAGGTTCCGCACGTTCTGGGCATGAAGGGTAACCTCATGCACTTTGTGCAGGAGCAGTTTGGTGCCGAGAACCTGACCAAGGGCGTGACGGTTGAGGTCACCGATGACAACCGCGTGGTCGTCAACATCTCGGTCATCATCGAGTACGGCGCCTATGCGCCTGCGATCTTTGACGACGTTAAGGCGCGCGTCACCGAGCGTCTGGCCGCGATGACCGGCCTTGAGGTGGCAGGCGTCAACCTGCGCATCGAGGATGTCATCACCCCCGAGGAGTACGAGCACCGCACCAGCCAGCACGAATAACCTTCCAAAAAGACAGGTTTGTTTTGGCAGGTTTTATCTGCGAAAACGTTAAACGGCCGACCGCGCAAGCAAAAGCGTGGCCGGCCGTTTTTGTACGCTCCCGATATAGTCATACCGCTCGTCTAACTAAGGGTTGCAATCCCCACGTTCCGCGTTACCCTAATGAGCGCATTGTTTCCAAATTGTTAACGAGGAGTTGCCGTAATGGCCGACGAGCACGAAACAGAAAGCAAGGCATGGGCAATTGAGGCCGCTGCGGCAGAGGCGGCGTCGCGTGCTGCCGAGGAGGTGCATCGTCCTCCCGTAGTGCCGATGGAGCGCGTGGTCGATCGCACCGATATCGAGCGCGGCGAGCGTGCCGGCCAAAAGCGCAGCCAGGAGCCGGGCTTCCCGCGCTTTTTTGCCGAGCTCAATCTGGGTCTGATTCTTACGGCCTTTGCCATCGTTGCGTTTAAAACCCCT
>CAJMOL010000056.1 GCA_905215095.1 uncultured bacterium
GCCGAGCGCCGCAACGACTCTCAACGACGAGCTGTACCCTCAGGAAGATACGGCAAGCCACGCTTTCCGTGTCTATCAGTCAACCTATTTCGTCTGGGCTAACTATGAAATCGCCGGCAATACCAAGCTCAACGTCTACGACACCGTCGGGGCAAACGAGATTGCAGCCATTACCCTTAATAAGATCGGCGCCCCGCTCACCGACTATCAAAAGGCCCTGCTTGCAACAAGGTCAGATGTGCCCACCATCAATGTCGCCGGCTATCTCGGTGCCGACGGGCTGCGCTACAACTTGGAATCTGAAGACAGCCCATACACCTCGACGATCGACAAGCTGCAGCGCATGCAATACCTCGAGTTCGCCAGCAAAGTTCAGTAAGCCCGCCCATTCGCTTGGGCCCATCGTATTGCAAGCACGCTCGGCCCAAATGCATCGCAAATGACTCCCGCTCGCAAACGAGGGTACAATGACGCTCGTGTCACACCGCGGGGCTCCGGCCCCAACATATACAAAGGAGTCAAACATGGGTTGCGAGCACGCACAGGCAGCCGGCGGGCAAACGTCGCCGTCGCAATTTGAGGAGAACACGCTGTCCGAGGTCAAGCGCGTTATCGCCGTGCTTTCCGGCAAGGGCGGCGTCGGCAAGTCATTCGTCACCGGCGCCATCGCCACGGAGCTTTCCCGCCACGGTCACAAGGTCGGCGTCCTCGATGCCGATATTACCGGCCCCTCTATCCCTAAGATGCTCGGTATGAGCGGACGTCACGTCCATGCCCTCGGCAACCTTATGCTGCCCGAAATCTCCGAGCACGGCGTCAAGGTTATGAGCTCTAACCTGCTGCTCCAAAACGAAACCGACCCCGTGCTCTGGCGCGGCCCGGTTATCGCGGGTGCCATCAGGCAGTTCTGGAGCGAAACCTCATGGGGCCCCATCGACTACCTGCTGGTCGACATGCCTCCGGGAACGGGCGATGTCGCGCTCACTGTTTTCCAATCGCTGCCCGTCGATGGCATCGTCATCGTCACGAGCCCGCAAGACTTAGTCTCGATGATCGTCGCCAAGGCGGTCAACATGGCCGAGAAGATGAACATCCCCATTCTGGGCATTGTCGAGAACATGAGCTATATCGAGTGCCCCGACTGCGGCAAGAAGATCGAGGTCTTCGGCAAGAGCAAACTCCCCGAAGTCGCCGAGACCTATCATCTCGACGTCCTTGGTCAGCTGCCCATCGATCCCGCGCTCGCCGAAGCCTGCGACAAGGGAGAGGTCGAAACCGCGCTGCCCGCCGGCATGCTGCCCCAAGCCGTCTCCGCCGTTGAGGCCGTCGCCCCGCACGAGACAGACGAGGCCTAAGTGAACGCAAGCGCCTTCTATGACGTCTTGGTGATCGGCGGCGGGGCTTCGGGCCTCGCCGCCGCCATTACGGCGGCGCGTATCGGCAAAAGCGTCTGCGTCGTCGAGCGCGACGTCGCCTGCGGCCTTAAGCTGCTCGCAACCGGAAACGGCCGCTGCAACCTCTCAAACGAATCGATTGATCCACAGCGGTATAACCACCCCGCATTCGTCGAATCCGTTATGGGCCCCCAGCCCGAACAAGAGCTTATGGGTTTCTTCTCCTCGCTGGGCATCATGACAACCTCCGAGGAAGGCCGGCTGTACCCGCGCTCCCTTCGCGCCGAATCGGTGCGCGACGCGCTTCTCAACGTTTGCGACCGCCTAGATATCACCTTAATCTGTGGAGCCAACGTTGCCTCGGCGCACAAAGCTTCTGAAGGCTGGGCACTCCAAATAGACCGTCCAGCGCGGACGCTCAAGGCAAAAAAGCACGACGACCGAAAATCGGAACTCCGCTCACTTCGGAAAGCGCTCACCGATGCCCCTCGCAAGAACGCGACCCTGCAGGCACACGCCGTAATTATCGCCACGGGCGGCAACCCCACCGGTATCGCCGATACGTTTAGCCTCCCCCTCACTTCGCTGCGCCCCGTCCTCTGCCCCGTATCGGCAACGGTCGTTGGCGATCGGGCGGCACTCAAGACGTTGGATGGTCTACGCGTCCGCGCCCGCTTGACGCTCGCCCGTAACCATAGTGAGCTCTGGCACGAAGACGGTGAAGTGCTGTTTCGAACCTTCGGCATCTCGGGCGTCGCTGTCTTCAACCTCTCCCGTCGTATCCAGCGCGGCGATACGATCCTGCTCGACGTTTTCCCCGACCTCTCTAAAGACGAGCTGCTCGATATGCTTAACCGGCGCGTTAAGCTGCTCGGCGGCTTTTCGCCCCGCGATCCCCGTTGGCTCGACGGTATGCTTGCCCCGCAACTCTCCCGCGTCGTCTGCACAGCGTTCGAGCAGTGCCATCCAGGCTCCAACGATGTCATCCATCTGGTCTCCATCCTCGAGCACTTTAAACTGCTCGTCGAGGGAACGGCCGAGGAGCGCTCGGCACAGGTCACACGTGGCGGCATACCCATCGAGACCATCTCGATACCCAGCCTTCGCGCAAACGATGCAGCCGATGCCCCGCTTTGCGTCTGCGGCGAAGCACTCGATATCGACGCCGACTGTGGTGGCTTTAACCTTGCATGGGCCTGGATTTCGGGCATTCGCGCTGCAAGTAACCTATAGCCGCGCAGTTATAATCAAAACGCATTCGGGCCGTCTGGGACACCGGGCGGCCTCTTTCTTGCATCTAAGGAGACCTCGATGATCGAAATCACCCAAGTCAACGCGTCGCTCGATGAAGCCGGTGATGAAAATGCTTGCCTCATCGTTGGCAAGCGAGTCGTCAAACGCGTCCTACGTTGCAAGGACTCCGAGATCAAGTCCATCGAACTCCACCGCAAGTCAATCGATGCTCGCAAAAAACGAGACGTCCATTTTATCCTGAGCTTTCGTGTTGAGCTGACTAGTCCCCACCTCGAGCGAGAAGCGGTCGACAGCGTTGCCGAGCGTGACCGCTCGCGCGTACGCGCGATAGAAGACGATGAGCCTTCATTCCCCTCCCCCGTCTCCGACGCACCTCAAGAACGCCCTGTCGTTGTCGGCGCCGGATGCGCCGGCCTTTTCGCTGCGCTCACGCTCGCCAAAGCAGGTCTTAAGCCCTTGCTTATCGAGCGCGGCGACCCGGCATTTCGCCGCTCGCAGGCAATCGACCTCTTCCTGAAAGAGCGCGGCCTCGACCCCGAGAGCAATATCCAGTTTGGCTTGGGCGGCGCGGGGACTTTCTCGGATGGCAAGCTCAATACGGGAACTAAAAATCCCGCCCATCGCCTTATCCTGGACACCTTCGTCGAAGCGGGCGCACCCCGAGACATTCTGTGGGATGCCAAGCCGCACATTGGCTCCGACATCCTCCCCATCGTCGTCACCAACATTTCTCAGCGCATCGAGCAGCTCGGTGGAACCGTCCGTTATCGAACAAAGCTCGTCAATATTCGAACCGATGGTTCTGGCGCCATCACCGGCATCGATGTCCAACCGCCCCAAGAAACCACAAGCGAGACAATCGCCACAAAGCACCTCATTCTCGCCTGCGGCCATTCCGCCCGCGACGTATTCGAGCTTCTCAAAGAACATAACGTTGCCCTCGCGCAAAAGACCTTTGCCATGGGTGTGCGCATCGAGCATCCTCAGCGCGACATCGACCGTGCCCAATATGGCCCTTCGGCAGGGCGCCCGGCACTCGGAGCAGCCCCCTACAAGCTTGTCGCCCATCTCCCCAACGACCGCAGCGTGTTCTCGTTTTGCATGTGCCCCGGCGGGCAGGTTGTCGCGGCTTCTTCCGAGCAGGGCCATCTGTGCGTCAACGGTGCCAGCCTCAATGCCCGCGACGGGCGCAACGCAAATGCCGCCCTACTCGTCAACGTCACACCTGACGACCTTCCCGGCGATGATCCGCTCGCAGGCATTGAGCTCCAGCGCGCCTGCGAGCGAGCCGCCTATCGTCTGGGTGGCTCCAACTGGAACGCGCCGGCACAGCTCGTCGGGGATTTCCTTGCGGGGCGCGCCAGCACGGCACCCGGAAAGATAAAACCAACCTATCCACTTGGCGTGACCTGGACGGCGATCGACGATGCCCTCCCGCAGCATATCGTCGAATCGCTTCGTTTGGGAATCCCCCTGCTCGGTAAGAAGCTGCGTGGCTATGACCGCCCCGATGCTGTCCTCACTGGCGTGGAGACGCGTTCGAGCTCCCCGGTTACGGTCATCCGCGATCGAACATGCCACGCCGTGTCGACCCCGGGCCTTTACCCTTGCGGCGAGGGTGCCGGATATGCCGGCGGCATCATGAGTGCCGCCACCGACGGCATCCGTTGCGCTGAGGCGCTGATAGCAGACCTCTAGTGCACGAACTCTCGCGTCCGAACGACACAGGCCCCGAGCTCCACAGGGAACTCGGGGCCTGTTCACTACTTCCTGAATCGTGCACCCTGGCGTTTTCTGCCCGAAGCAAAGGTAGAGCCCTTGCGAGCCTGCGAACGCAAACGCTCAATCGTTTCGTCCTCAGATGCGCCCTCAAGCATCGCCCGAATCTGAACGACGGCATCGCGCAGACGCGCCGCCTCCTCAAAGTCCATGGCGGCGGAAGCGTTACGCATGTCTTCCTCCATGGTCTCGACGATCCGCACGAGCTCGTCATGCGGTAGCCCTTCCAGCTGCTCGGCAAGCGTTTGCTCGGGCGCCACCGTCTCCGGCGCGGCGCCCTCGCCGTTTTCATCGGGCGTATAGAACACACCATGGCCCAGAGAGTCGCCCTTCGAGCGTCCCTTCGAGCCCACAGTCTTTTCGGCCTCGGCAATAAAACTCGAGATGTCGTTAATGGCCTTGCGGACCGTCTTGGGCACAATGCCATGCTCTTCGTTATATGCCATCTGAATCTCACGACGGCGCCGCGTCTCCTCGATGGCTTCTTTCATCGAATCGGTCACAACGTCTGCATACATGATGACCTCGCCGTCGGCATTACGGGCCGCACGGCCAATCGTCTGAATCAACGAACGGCGATTGCGCAAGAAACCTTCCTTGTCGGCGTCGAGAATTGCCACCAGCGAGACCTCGGGAAGGTCAAGACCCTCGCGAAGCAGGTTAATGCCAACGAGAACATCGATCTTTCCCTCGCGCAGCGTTCGCAAGATCTCGACACGGTCCATCGTCGCCGTATCGGAGTGCATGTAGTTGACCTTAATGCCAGCGTCGAGCAGATGGTCGGTAAGGTCCTCTGCCATGCGCTTGGTCAGCGTGGTCACCAACACGCGTTCCTTGCGGGCCACACGCTCGCGAATTTCATCCTCGAGATCATCGATCTGGCCGCGAACCGGACGCACGTCAATTTTGGGGTCGAGTAGACCGGTCGGTCGAATGATCTGCTCCACATCGTTTTGACTCACACGCAGCTCATAATCACCCGGCGTTGCCGAAACATAGATGAACTGGGGGATCCTCGCCTCAAACTCATCAAATCGGAGCGGACGGTTATCGAGCGCAGAGGGCAGGCGAAAGCCGTGCTCCACCAAGGTCACCTTACGCGAACGATCGCCCTCATGCATACCGCGAATCTGCGGCACCGTCACATGGCTCTCATCGATGATGCAGAGCATATCCTTGGGAAAATAATCAATCAAAGTAAAGGGCGGTTCACCCGGCTTACGCCCGTCCAGATGACGCGAGTAGTTCTCGATGCCATTGCAAAAGCCCATCGTTTCGAGCATCTCGAGGTCATAATCGGTCCGCTGCTGCAGACGCTGTGCCTCGAGCAGCTTATCAGTCGCCTTGAGCTCGGCCACACGCTTCTCGCACTCTTCACTGATTGATTTCAGAGCCGCTTTGACCTTAGGCTTCTCAGTCACGTAGTGCGATGCCGGCCACACGGGAATAGCCTCGTACTCACGAAGCATCTCGCCGGTGACCTCATCGATTTCGGCGATAAGCTCGACCTCATCGCCAAAGAACTCAAACCGCAACGGATGCTCGGCATAGGGTGGATACACGTCGACGACATCGCCGCGCACGCGGAAGGTGCCACGTGCCAAATCATAGTCATTGCGATCGTACTGGATATCGATAAGCGCATGGATAAAGTCATCGCGCTCGAGCGGCACCTTCTTGTCGACGTTCGGAGCTAGGCCCGCATAGTCCTCGGGAGAGCCAATGCCATAGATACACGAGACCGATGCGACGACGATCACATCGCGTCGAGATAGCAGCGATGCGGTCGCCTGATGTCGCAGCATCTCAACTTCTTCGTTAATCGAGGAATCCTTCTCGATATACGTATCGCTTTGCGGCACATACGCTTCGGGTTGATAGTAATCGTAGTACGACACAAAATAGACCACGGCGTTGTCAGGGAAGAATTCCTTGAGCTCGCTCGCGAGCTGAGCGGCAAGCGTTTTATTGGGAGCCATAACCAGCGTCGGCTTCCCCAGGGCCTCAATAGTCTTAGCCATCGTGAAGGTCTTGCCCGAACCAGTCACGCCCAGCAAAACCTGATAGCGATCTCCGTCCCTCACGCCCTGCACAAGCGACTCAATGGCCTTAGGCTGGGAGCCAGCGGGCTCGTATGGAGACACGACCTTAAACGGTACCTCAGAGCCCTCAACGCCAAAACGTTTAAGCTCTCCTCCAACACGCTCAACTTCAAATTCCGCCATGGATACTCCTAACTCATATATCTGCAGTATACGCAGGCGGCAGGCATAGTCCTATACGAACCGATCGGGATAGAGGGTCTTGTAGCGAACCCAGGCATTATTGACACGAATCAGATACGCCTGCGTCTCGGGAAAAGTGATTGCATTATGAAGCGACGTGCTCTGCTGCGCCCATCCGTCGACATTGCCCATGCCGGCGTTATAGGCGGCAATGGCACTGTCAGTCGACCCGTTAAAATACGTTAGAAGATACGAAAGATACGCACAGCCAAACTCGATGTTCGTAGCGGGATCGTTAAGGTTGTCGGCTGAATACTCGCTACCATCGACAAGACCCTTAGCAATCATATCCTGGGCAGTCTCGGGCATCAGCTGCATCAATCCCTGAGCGCCTTGATTCGACTCAGCCTTGGAATCCCAATTCGATTCCGACTTTATGACAGCACACACCAGATACGGATCAAGATTGTGGGAAATGCTCGATTGCTTTACGTACGCCTCGTAGTCAATTGGATACAAAGGCTTAAAGAAGACGGCAGGGGCATACGAGTAGACGAGCGAAATAAGACCGAAGACGAGCATAACGGCAAGTGGCGCCAAGCGATACCACGTAAAGAAACGTGTCTTAGGCATCGGCCTCCTCCTTATCCGCTACATCCCCGAAGCCATGGCGTGCAAGCCATGCGTCCAGTTGTTCATAGAGCGAGTTATCGCCAGCCGCATTATCGATTACCGTCGTAGCGAGATTACAAAGCGAAGCCTCATCAGGTTGGCATGCAGAGCGCGCATCAAAATCAGAGGACTCCATACCACGATGAATGGCACGCTCGCGACGAACTGCTAAAGGAGCGCTGATAACCAGAATTTCATCAGCCAGGCCAAAAGCATCCTCAAAACCAGTCGGGGCAGAAACCTCGACAACCGCAAAGGGATAACGGGGGGACGAAACCGTGCAGCAAACCGGATCAAGAATCCTCAGTGACAGCTGTTCGATGAGAACCGGATGAACGATGCCATTGAGCCGCGCAACTGTATCAGGAGAGGCGAAAGCTCGAGCAGCGAGGACATTGCGGCGAATGCCGCCCTCCCCGTCCAGAATGTCCCAACCGAATTCTTCCGCGAGGGCGTTGACGATATCGGAGCCTGGCACATACAGCGATTTGGCAAGCTCATCCAGATCGATAAGCATGGCGCCATGAGATTCGAGATAGCGGCAGGCAGTCGATTTACCCGAAGCAATATTGCCTAAGACAAAAACGGTAAACATCAAGTCCTCCCTAACGCCAATGGGAGTTATTATCGCGCAAATACAAAAGAAGGACTCAAAATACAGCCAAACAGTAAGACAAGCTAAACGAAGGCGAGTTCTTGTATTACAACTCTCTATTAAACGCAAAAAAAGGGGGAGGCCGCGAGGCCTCCCCCTTCTTCAGTCTGGATGACGGCTCGGTGCCGTCCACCGGTCAGCGGCGCCCTGGCCTCCCACGGGCTGACCCCGCAGTACTCTCGGCGCGATGGGGCTTAGCTTCCGGGTTCGGAACGGGACCG
>CAJMOL010000057.1 GCA_905215095.1 uncultured bacterium
AACCAACGTCGCCTCGCGAATGAGTGCAATGTTAGAAACCTGCAGCTCATCGATCATGACGCACTCCGTAGAATACGCGGCTCACCGAGTTATAGAAGCTCTCAGGGCCGTAATCCAGCAGCAGCACATCTCCGGGCCCGCGGCGCACGGCCACGCTCTCAACGGTGCCATCGCACGTAATAAACTGTCCATCGATAGCAATCGCCGGAACACTCGGACGGTCATCAGACATAAAGATTTCGACGACATCACTCGGCGAAGTCAAGAAGGCACGGGCCTGAATGGTGTGCGGCGCAATGGGTACGCAGACCATGCCCGTATAGTCGGGGCTCACGATGGGGCCACCGGCACTGAGTGCGTAACCCGTAGAACCAGTCGCCGTGGACACGACCACGCCGTCGCCACGCAGTCGATCGATATGGTGGCCCGACACCGTGATGTCAAACTCAACCATATCGGACAGGGGGCCGCGCGTGAGCGCCATGTCGTTGAGGGCGAACGTGCGCACGACATCCTTCGTGCCATCGTCGCGCACGGACACGATATCCGCGGCGATGGTGGCGCGACGGCTCACGTGCAGCTCGCCGGAAAGGGCGTCGCTCACGACCTGCAGAATGTCGCGCTCCTCGGGGCTCGCAGCAGTTAAAAAGCCCAGGTGACCATAGGAAAGACCGAGGATAGGAATCTCGCGATGGTTGAGGATGCGGGCAGCGCGCAGCAACGTACCGTCGCCGCCGAGCGTAATGACCAGATCGGAGCCGTCAATATCAGGCGTGCTTTGAATCTTCGATCGCTGGTCGGCAGCCCATGCGACCTCATAGCCCTGGCGCGTCAGCCAAAGCTCGAGCATCAGGCCGCTCTCGACCGCCTCTTGCTTGTAGTAATTGGGAACCAGAAAGACCTTCATAGCGTTGCAGCTTTCTCGCTCAAAGCCGATACCTGGGATTGCAACTCGTCATCGGAGCGCTCATCGGGGGCAAACCTCGTGCCGTACAGGAAAAACTCAACGTTGCCCTTGGCGCCATGAATGGGCGACACGCACACATCGACCGGGAACAGGCCCTTGGCAGCAAAGAGCTCAATCACCGCCACGAGCGTATCGCGGCGGACGGCGGGGTCGGTTACGATACCACCCTCGCCCACCAGCGCAGCCGGCGCCTCAAACTGCGGCTTTACGAGCGTGCAAAACGAACCCGAAGGCTTCAGGCACGCCAGCACGGCGTCGATGATATTCGCGATGCTTGTAAACGACACATCGCACACGGCCAGGTCGATAGCGCCGCCGTAGCCGAGCTCGGGCAACTGCGTCACATTCGTGCGCTCGTGGAGCGTCACGCGATCGTCTTGGCGCAGCGACCAGTCAAACTGGGCACGGCCCACGTCGACCGAGACAACGGTCGCGGCACAGCGCTTGAGCAGGCAATCAGTAAAGCCGCCCGTGGAGCATCCCACATCGAGGCAAGCAAGGTCCGTCGAATCGATCCCAAAAGCATCGAGCGCGCCCTCGAGCTTGAGCCCGCCGCGCCCAACGTACGGAATGCGCCCCTTAACGTGCAGCGGCAGGCCCGGCGTCACCTTGAGCCCCGGGGAGGTCAAACGCTCACCGCCACTCGAAACCAAGCCGGCCATAAGAGTGCGAAGGGCATCCGCGCGATCGGCGCAGATGCCCTGTGAAATCAGTTCGTCATCGAGACGCACGCGTTTCATGAATGCCATCAACCATTCGTATCCGGAGATGCAGCCTGTCTATCTTGGGACTCGTTTGCCGCATCCTCATCGTATTCCTGCTCGAGCTTGTCGGCCTCACGCGGCGTCAGCTCAAACTTGTCGACCATATCGACCGCGCGGGAGCCCAGCTCAATCGCCTCGTCAAACAAATCGAGAGAACGCTCCAAGGAGGTATCCTTGGAGCGAACGGTGGCGATGATCTGGTCCAGGCGATCCGAGATCTCATCGAAGTTGCGGACGGAACCCTCTGGCATGGCTACTCCTCGACGGAGTCGGCCTCGACGGCCCCAGCAGCGTCCGCGTCCTCGGCAACTACACCGGCAGCAGCCTGAGCAGCAGCGACCTTGGCGGCTGCCTCGGCAGCCCGTGCCTCCTCGCGAGCGCGATCCTCGGCCAGCAGCTCTTGGTACAGGTCCTCGCCCGGCAGTTCCTCGCTGCGAGCGATCTTGCCCAGCACGCCGTTGACAAACGATGCGGACTGGTCGGTACCATAAGCCTTAGCAATCTCGACCGCCTCGTTGATGACGATGGCGTCCGAGACCTCTTCGTCGGTAAGGAAGCGCATCTCGTAGACGGCGATACGCAGCAGGTTGCGGTCGGCACCGGGCATGCGCATAAGATCCCAGTTCTTGGCAACGGAGCGCAGAGCGCAGTCGATGCGATCGATATGCTCATAGGCACCGCGGCACAGCTCCAGAGCATAGGGATCGAGGGGACCCTTCGAGATCAGGAAATCGCCCTCGAGGACGCGCTCGAGCGGACTGTCCGTAGCCTCGGCCTGGAACAGCAGCTGCAGCGCCTGACTGCGGGCAAGCGTACGCCCGCGATAAACCTTAAGGCTCAAAGGTTACTCCTTGGGGAAAACGAGGCCGTCAATGCAAACGTCAACGCGCTCGACCTCGACGCCCACCTGAGCATCGATGGCAGCGACCACGGCGGCGCGAACGGCCTCGGCGAGCTTCTTGAACGGATAGCCAAAGAACACCACGACACGCACGGTGAGTGCGAGCTTGTCGCCGATGACCTCGGCCTCGACCGCCGGCTCGGAAGCCGGGGCCTTGGACGAGAGCATCATGGAGACAAGGTTGGTGGCAAGGTCCTTGACGCCAACGGAGGCGATGCCCTCGACATCCGACACGGCGCGCGAAACGATGGCGGTCAGAACATCGGGCGAAATGCCGATGCCGTCAATCTTGATTTCCTGGGGCATGAGTCCTCCTAGAAGATTTGGTTGCTAGACGCGGGAGACGAACTTGCCGTCGCGGGTGTCAACCTTGATGACCTCGCCCTCGTTGAGGTACATGGGGACCTGGATGACAGCGCCGGTGTCGATCGTGGCCGGCTTGGTGGAACCCTGGACGGTGTCGCCCTTAAAGCCCGGGTCGGTTTGGACGATGGTGGTCTCGATGAACATCGGCGGGGTCACGCCCATGAGCTCATCGTCGGCGAAGAGCAGCTGGCAGATGTCGTTCTCGCGCAGCCACTTGGAGTTCTCGCCCACCATGTCCTCGGGAACGGGAACCTGCTCATAGGTCTCATTGTCCATGAAGATGTAGTCGGCGCCATCGTTGTAGAGGTACTGGAACTCACGGGTGGTGAGCATAACGCTCTCGAACTTGGTGCCGGCGTTGCAGGTGTTCTCGACGACGCGGCCGCTCTTGATGTCGCGGGTCTTGTAGCGCACGAACGCGCCGCCCTTGCCCGGCTTGACATGCTGGAACTCGACGATGGTGTAGACCTTGTCCTTAATGCGGAGACCGAGGCCGTTCTTGAAGTCGGCGGTAGAAATGGTAGGCATAGCGACCTTTCTTGTTATGGGCAGAACGCACAAGCGTCCAAATTACATACGACCGAAATTATACACTTGCAGACGGCGCCTGCAGCGAGCGCATAAAAAGAGAACGCGGGGCGCCCGAATCTATCCGGACGCCCCGCCCCAAAAATCTATCGAAATGGGCTAGCAATCGATGACGTGCAGGTCGTGCGGGGTCTTGGTGAAGGGCTCGTAGCCGTTCTCGGTGACCACGCCGTAGTCCTCCAGGCGCACGCCGCCCACGCCGGGCAGGTAGACGCCGGGCTCCATGGTGACAACCGAACCGACCTCGATGATGTTCTTGCTGCGGTTGAAGTTGGGCAGCTCGTGGATGTCGATGCCCACGCCGTGACCCAGACCATGGTTATAGTAATCACCATAGCCGGCATCGCCGATGATCTTCTTGGAAAGCTTGAAAATGTCGTTGCCCTCGACGCCCGGATGGATGGCGGCGACGCACTCCTCGTGCGTACGGCGCACGAGCGCGTACAGGTCGAGCTGTTCCTGCGTGGGCTCGCCCATCACGACGGTACGCGTCATATCGGAGCGATAGTCGCAGTAGCCCGCGCCGTAATCCATGAGGACGAAGTCGCCCTTCTCGATCACGCGGTCGCTCGGCACGGCGTGCGGGTTGGCGGTGTTGGGACCGCTCGCCACGATGGAGCCGAAGGCCAGGCTGTCGGCACCGTTGGCGAACATAAAGTTCTCGAGCTCGTTGCGAACCTGCTTCTCGGTCATGCCGGGCTTAATAAAGCCGAGCATGTGCTGGAAGGCGGCGTCGGTAATCGACTGCGCATGGCGCATGAGCTCGATCTCCTCAGCGTCCTTGATGGCGCGCATCTTGCGAATGTCGTCATGCATCAGCGGCAACATGCAGGCGACGGAACGGTCCTCCAGGCCACGCTGAATACCCTGGTAGAAGTTGATCTGCATGTCGTCCTCGACAGCACAGACGCGGCACTTGTTGGCTGCGATCTTACCGGCGACCCAACCAGGGATGGTGCCCTCGTCCATGTCGTAGACCCAAGGGCTGCCGGCGGGCGTGTTCTCCTCAAAGCTGTTGAGGGAGCGCGAGTCGGTATGGAACAGGCACTGGTCAGCCGTAATAAACGCCGCGTGCGGGAACTCGAAGGTGTAGTCGAAGACACCCTTCACGCCCGTGAGCCAACGAAGATTGGCCTCGTCGCGTACCACAATAGCGTCGTAGCCGCGCTCGACCATCAGGGCACGGACACGTTCGATACGACCGGCAGGACCGGCAGCAAACTCAGACATGCAGATTCCTTTCTTGTTGTCTCTATAAAGACGGGACGGGTCTCAACCGAACGACGGAATTGCATGCGATCCGCAACCGATTGAAAACCCGCCCCTCAACATGATACGAAAGACGATGGATGTCAATAAATCTTAGAGAAGTTCTTTGCGAGAAGCCAAGTAGGCGTGAGCATGGCGCTCAAGAACCTCGTCCTCAACGCCCGTTAGACGAATGGCGCCGAGCGCTGCGGGCAGCGGCAACATACTGCGGTTCGAGCGGACAAACTGCTGCCTGCGGAACTCCTCGATATATGCGGCAGGCTCCAGATCGAAGGCAAGCTCCTCGATACCAAAGTCCTCCAGGCAGTCATCGACCTCAAAAACGTAATCGATATCGAAGTCGCAGGCATCATGTGCTAGGCGCGCCTCAAAGCGCATGCCCTCAGACAACAGCTGGTAGGCAGGGACCTGCGAAGCGGCATCGCCCAAGCAGGCGCGCAGGGCACGCTCCCCCATCTTGCCAAAATCGAGCGCATGGCGGGCACTCGGGTTCGTGGCCATCAGTACGTCCTTGCGGGCAGTCTGAGACCACTGAACGGCATTAACGAGCGCGACCTCCTCGCCCGCGAGGATCTCGGGGACGGTCTCAGTAAACTGATTCCAGCGGGACTTACTGCTCGAAAGCATGGTGCCAACAAGTACCACATAGCCGAGCTTGAGGTCCTCAGGGTCCGCCTCGCGAACAAGGTCGAGGTCACACACGACCAAGCCCGGTTCGGGACGGAACGCGATGGCGGAAAGCGCATTGGCCGACGAGGCGACGAGCGGCTTCATGGTCGTCGCGACCGTGAGCATGGCGTCGAACGTCGTCGGCAGCAAGGCGCACTCGGTTCGGCCACACCACTGGTTGGCGCACCAACTAACAACCGAGCAGGTTGCGGCATCGCCAACGGCAACAACCAGGTCATCGCAGGTAATACCGTTAGCCGACAGCGCGCCAAAGACGACATCGGCATCGGACAAGGTGGCGCCATCGGACGAAACCTCAAGCGAAAGCTGCGACACGGCAAAACCAGCGTCGACCAGCGCACGCTCGACGACCTCACCAAAGCGCTCGGAGGTGGCGTCGTTCCAAACCACCATCGCGCGCTTAGGCTTGCCCACAGCCGAGGCAAACATGCGCGACAGTTCCTCAAACGCGCCAAGACCGACGCGAACATCGACACTACGGTTTTGGAAATTGATGAGTTGACGGCGAATCATAGCAATCCACGCTCCAAAAGCATCTCGGCACAAAGGTAGGAAACGTCCTCGAAGGACTTGTTGCGAATATCAAGGGTAATATCGGCGGCCTGGCGATACAGCGGACGGCGATGCTCAAACAGGCGCGCAGCATGCTCGGGCGAGCGGAAATCGGGCCGGGTATCGGAGCGGCGAATCTGACGCAACGAGTCCTCAAAGTCGCCTTCGAGGTACACGCAGGTACCCATCTCGTGCATCAGCTCAATGTTCACCGGCGTCTCGACGATGCCACCCCCGCACGATACCAGCAGGCTGCGCTCGCTCTGAAGCGAACGAAGTGCCGAGGTCTCGAGCTCGCGAAAACGATCCTCGCCCTCGGTCTTAAATATCTCGGTCACCGACTTGCCGCATCGACGCACAACCAAACGATCGGTATCGATGAATCGACGCTTGAACATAGTGCCCACGTTGCGCGCAAGCGTCGACTTGCCCGCGCCCAAAAAGCCGATAAAGAAGATATGGTCGCAGCCGTGTTTGATGTGCTGAGACATGGCGAAACCTATTCCTCGCAGGGAAGGTCGCGCAGGGCCCGGCGCTCAAAGATACGGAAGATCTGCGTGTACCACAGGTCCTGGGTTGCCTGCGGCTTGACCAGAATAGTGTCAACGCCGGCAAAGTTTCCGCTCCACACGTCCGTGTACAGTTGATCGCCGACCAGCACGGCCTCGTCAGCCGTGGCGCCCAGACGCTTAAGACCCGCTTTGAGGGCAAAGGGCGCCGGCTTCATGGCATGGCTGATGGCCTCGAGCCCCAGCTCGCGCGCCGACGCCATAACCTGGTCGCGATGCCAGTTGTTGGACACCATGCACAGCTTAAAGCCCTTAGCATGGGCGGCCTCGAGCCAGGCGGAGACCGCAGCGGGTACCTGCTCGGTATCACGTGGCACCAGGGTGTTGTCGCGGTCGAGCAGAATGGCGCGCTTGCCGTCGGCCCAGAGGGTATCGAGGTCGATGCGATCGACCGAGGCAACGTATCGTTTGGGGCTAAAAATCCTCATACTAATTCCAAGACTGTTGATGCTCTTCATAGGTTTGCGAGAAGTACTCCTCGTCCTGCGTAATGTAGAAATACAGGTCGTCGGAGTCGGTCGGCTCAAGGGTGGCCTTGAGCGCCTCGAGCGACGGAGAGCAAATGGGCGTGGGCGGGAGGCCCTCGTGCTTATAGGTGTTATACGGACTATCGCTCTGCAGGTCGTCGGCGGTAACCTCGCCACCGGTGACATACATCATGGTCGCATCGCTGTTGAGATAGCGCAGACCATCGAGCTTGCCGGCCAAGCGGTTGTAGAACACCGATGCCACGTGCGCACGTTGATCGGCGTTGAGGCCCTCGCGCTCGACGATCGAGGCAAGGTTAACGATGTCGTAATCGGACATCTCCACGCCATAGCGCTCCTTGATCTTGGCCTCGCAGCTGGCAAAGTCAAGCGACTTATACTCGGCGTTGAACTGGTCAAGCATGGCGCGAATCACATCATCGGCGCTTGGGTCCTTACCCAGCGAATAGGTCTTGGGGAACAGGAAGCCCTCGAGCGAATCGTTCGCGGCGTCTTTAAGGAAAGCGTAATCATTCACATAATTGCTCGCCTTGGCCTGGTTAAGGAAGTCCTCCTTAGAAATGCTGTCGTATGCCTTGGCCACGCGGTCAGCGACCTGGTCAACCGTCAGACCCTCAGGGATAGTCAGCGCATCGGAGCCCGCATTGGGGCCTTCCATGAGCTGCTGAACAACCTTGGTCGCATCCATGAGTGTGGTGAACGAATAATCACCAGGCTTGAGCGACATATCGGCGTTGAGCTTTTTAACCGCCGCATAGTAATCCTTGGGATTTTCGACAATATGGTTCTCGGAGAGAATCGAGGCGATAGTATCGCCCGAAGCACCGTCGGGAATGGTAACCGTAACCTGCTGACCAGCCGTGACCTTCGTATCCCCACCGGCGAAGAATCCCTTGACGGCCGGCACGAAAAAGAAAGCGATCGCAGCAAGCGCAAGCACCGCCACCACAACGCCGATGA
>CAJMOL010000058.1 GCA_905215095.1 uncultured bacterium
GGCGCCGCCCGCAAAGACCTGGAGCGCCGCCTTGGCCTGTCCCGCGCCCGCGGCTCCTGCCCCGGCGGCCTGTTGCTTGATTGTGTTTGTTTCTGCCATTAGGCTCCCTTCCGTCTGCTGTCTTGCAGATGCACGTCTCGTGCGTCTGTTCCCTGCAGTCGGAAGGTGGGCTCGTGCGGTCTTCTGGCGGTGCATGTGGTACCTGCTGCCAAGACGAAAAAAGCCACGCAACCGACTGCTCGGTTGCGTGGCAAAAAGGTGGCTAGCGCCCAGAAAAGTCCACGCGTTTTTAGACTGGGACAAAGTACTACAACAGGAGAGACGCCGTCAAGAAAAGCCGAGGAAAAAAGTGAGCCTCTGCCCGCCGCGCCTGTGGCGGTCGTTTCCCCGAACGGGGCAGCGCTGTTGGGGACTGTCTCGATCTGTAACAGTTGGGGGTCGTTTTTGGTCCGTAGATGTTACTGATTTAGACGTTTTGTCGGGACGGTTTCCGTTTGTCTCGATCTGTAACAGGTAGGGGTCAAAAGTGGGTCTAGATGTTACAGATTGAGATCTTTCCGCAGGACGGCTCCCATTCATCTAAATCTGTAACACGAGGGACGGATTTTGCCGAGTAACTGTTACAGATTTAGATCTTTCGGCAGGCTAGATTGGCTTGTCTCGATCTGTAACAGGTGGAGGCCAAAAGTGGGTCTAGATGTTACAGATCGAGATTTTCCGACGGAACGCTTCCGTTTGTCTTGATCTGTAACAGTAAGACCCGGTTTTGCTGAGAAATTGTTACAGATTGAGACAAACCGGCAGCCGGTCCCGCCCCATCTACCTGCCGCTACCTGCTATCCGCCGATTTCCGTTGCGCCGCCGTGCTCACATGCCATATCCTCTAGACAACTACGCGGCATCATCGCCGTCGCGCCTACAAGAGAGGAATATCTATGACCGCACCTGCATCCAAGCTGCTCCAGCCCATTACGGTTGGCCCCCTTGAGCTCAAGAACCGCATTATGTTCCCGCCGCTGACCACCGGCTACGAGGAGCGCGACGGCTCCATTGGCGAGCGAAGCCTGGCTTTTTACGAGCGTCTGGCCCGTGGCGGCGTGAGCTACATCGTCATCGGTGACGTTGCCCCCGTCATGACCGCAAGCCCCACGCCCAAGCTGGCGACCGACGCTCAGATCCCCACGTTTAAGGCCCTGGCCGACACCGTCCACAAGCACGGCGCCAAGGTCGCGCTGCAGCTGTTCCACCCCGAGTACGACGTGCCCGGCGTCGGCCGCATGGTCATGGGATCCATGGCCGCCGCCAAGGCCGCGCAGGAGGCCAAGGCCGCCGGCGACGAGGAGACCTTTGCCGCCAAGATGGCCGAGTCCAACGAGATTCGCAATCAGGCCTACGCCAAGCTGCACCACGACATGCAGCACTTTGTGAACGAGGCCAGCGTGGATCAGCTCACCCAGATCAAGGAGGCCATCGCTGCCTCGGCCGCCCGCGCGCAGCAGGCCGGCATCGACGCCATCGAGGTCCACGGCGACCGCTTGGTGGGTTCGCTGTGCTCGGCCATCCTCAACCAGCGCACCGACGAGTACGGCGGCTCGTTCGAGAACCGCGTTCGCTACGCGCTGGAGGTCGTCGCCGCCATTAAGGAAGCCGCGCCGCAGCTGATGGTGGAGTATAAACTCCCCGTGATCATGGAGAACCCCGACGGCACGCCGCGCGGCAAGGGCGGCCTGCAGCCCGACGAGGCCTGCGAGTTTGCCAAGCTGCTTGAGGGCGCGGGCATCGACATGATCCAGGTCGCACAGGCCAACCACACCGGCAACATGGGCGACACCATTCCGCCCATGGGTGCCATGCCCTACAACTGGACGCTGCCCGTGGCCGAGCGCGTCAAGGCCCTGGTCTCCGTGCCGGTGGCAACCGTCGGCCGTGTTGTCTCGGTCGAGGCCGGCGAGAAGATTCTGGAAGACGGCGCGGCCGACATCATCGCCTATGGCCGCTCGCTCATGTGCGACCCCGACATTGCGCTGAAGGCCGCCACGGGCGAGCCCATCCGCGAGTGCCTCAACTGCAACAAGGGCTGCGTCGACGCGATTCAAAACCGCAAGTACATCTCGTGCGTGCTCAACGCCGAGAACGGTGACGAGGCGACCATCGCCATTAAGCCGGGCGAGGGCGACAAGAAGATCGCCGTGGTGGGCGGCGGTATTGCCGGCCTGGAGGCCGCACGCGTGGCGGCCAAGCGCGGTTACGACGTGACCGTCTACGAGGCGAGCGATCATCTGGGCGGCCAGATTGTGCTGGCGGCCGCGCCTCCGCGCAAGGACGAGATCATGCGCTCGGTCGAGTACTACGAGAAGATTCTGCCCGGCCTGGGCGTGAAGGTTGAGTTCAACCATGCCGCTACCGCTGAGGACCTCAACGCCGCCGACGCCGCGATTGTAGCTGTGGGCGCGCACGACGTGGTCATTCCCGTTCCGGGCGCCGACTCGGAGAAGGTCGTCTCGAGCTGGGATGTGCTGGCCGGCAAGGTGGAGCTTGCGGGCCGCGTCGCCGTCATTGGCGGTGGCCTGGTGGGCACCGAGACTGCCGAGTACTTGCTGCAGCACGGCTGCGAGGTGGCGATCGTCGAGATGCTCGACAAGATTGCCGCGGGCGAGTCCGAGACCATTCTGCCGCTGATTATGAGCGACTTTGCAGAGCACAACGTGGAGCAGCATGTTAAGACCCGCCTGACCGCCATTACCGACGAGGGCGTGGAGGCTGTTCGCACCACCGAGGACGGCACCGAGGAGCCGGTGAAGATCGCCTGCGATTACGTGGTGATGGCCGTGGGCTCCAAGGCCAACGCGTTTGACCTGGATGGCGTGACGGTGCCCGTGACCTGCGTGGGCGACTGCTCGGGCGAGCGCACCGCCGACATCGCGAGCGCCATTCGCACGGCATATCACGCGGCCAACGAGCTGTAGTTGAACATCGCGGCCAAGCGGGACGGTAGCACGGATCCGTCTCGCCCGGCTGTGCCCCATCGGGTGTCAACCGGTGCGGGGCCTGCAAGCGCAGCAGGTCCCGCCCTTTTTGTTTTGCTCCGGTGGATGGCAATGCGCGGTAATCATGAGGAGTGAGGACGTCTGCTGCCTCGCAGATCACTCAAAATTATTGGGGGAGGGGTTAATAACTATATCCTCTATACCAAAGGACATAAAGAGATGCCAATTTTGTTGACAAGCGAATGACGATTAGCTGCGAGTCAGCTACCAGCGTAAATAATCGATAAAGAAATGTCGTAAATTGGTGTCAAATGCCCAGATAACGCCGCGTCTATTTTAATTAACTGCTTTGAACAAACAGTAAAATGCTACTATCTAACTTGCACGTAAGAAAGCAGATTAACGGTTAAGGCTAAGAAGTGGCAGGTATGTCGGAAGCAACAAGGACTCGCACGCATGCGCCTGAGGTCAGGCAGCGCGCCGTCGAGATCCTCCAAGAGGGGGTCGGTCATCGCGCCCTCGCCGCGGAGCTTGGCATTCCCCAGGCCACGGCTCGTCAGTGGGCCCGCGCGTATGCCGTGGGCGGTGCCGACGCCGTTCTCAACGCCGGTTCGCATCATCACACCTATTCGTACGAAGTTAAGCTCGCCGTGGTTAAGGATCGCTTGGAAAACGGCTTAACGGTTCGCGAGGCCATGATCAAGCACAAGATTCCCAGCGAGTCTTCGGTCAAGGCTTGGTGCCGCCAGTACCGCGAGAGCGGTGAGTCCGCACTGGTCGATAAGCCGCGCGGTCGCAAGCCGCGCGTTAAAAAGGCGGAATAGCAAACGGGATGGTGCGCCCACAGGGGCGCATTTTTCTTGCCGCGCCAACTATTTGGACCGTCGCGAGCCTATCGGGATATCCTCCAGCGTGGCCAATCAACCGCGCGCAGTGGCCCGCGCGCCTGTCGCTGCGATAGGTGGAGCGTCACCCCTCTGCTCCAATGCGGACAGACTCCTTACCCCGTACGCCTAAAACTCCCCAGTTGACCGAAAACCTGCCGCCGTTGCTCCTCAATTGAGCTATAACGTTAAACAATTGCAGCGTTTTTGCATGGGGGAGTGATGGTATGACGCTACTGTATTTCCTTACCCTGTTTCCGCTGGTACCGGCGCTGGGCATGCTGCTCGCGCGCGGTGACCGCGCCCGCGATGCGGTGGGGCTCATAGGTTCCGGCATTATTATGGCGGTGACAGTTGTAGTCGCCGTCATGTTTTTTGGCACGGGTCCGCAGAGCTTTGAGGTTGCCCCCGGCACCTCGCATGTGCTCTCGATCATCAGCTCCGTCATCGACGTCATCCTGTGCGCCGTCATCCTGTACAACGCGTACAAATATAGGAACGCGCTCACCACGGTGCTCGGCGTGGTGCAGCTGGTGGGTTCGGTTGCCTTTTCGACCATGACGCTGCCCGCGGCCGAAGCCGTCACGGCGACGCCGCTCTACCTGGACTACATGAGCGTGATCATGGTCCTCGCCGTCGGTATCGTCGGCAGCCTAATCTGCGTGTACGCCCTGGGCTACATGAAGGACTTCCAGGCCCATGACGAGCACGAGGCCGCGCTGCGCGGGCAGACCGCGCCCGACCGTCGCCCGCAGTTCCTGGCGCTTATGTTCCTGTTCCTCTCGGCCATGTTCGTCATCGTGACGAGCGACAACCTTGAGTGGTTGTTCTGCGGCTGGGAAATCACCACCGTGTGCTCGTTCCTTATGATTGGCTACACGCGCACGCCCGAGGCCATCAAGAACGCCTTCACCCAGATCATCCTCAACATGCTGGGCGGTATCGCGTTTTTGGCCGGACTCATGTATCTGCACGTTAACGGCATGCCGCTGACCATCTCGGGCATGATCGAGCTTTCCGGCGCCGGAACCGCGCAATCCGCGCTGCTGGTGATGCCGGTCATCCTGTTGTCGCTCGCCGCACTCACCAAGGCCGCACAGATGCCGTTCCACACTTGGCTGTTAGGTGCCATGGTTGCCCCCACGCCCACGAGCGCCCTGCTGCACTCGTCAACCATGGTCAAAGCCGGCGTGTTCCTGATGGTCAAGCTGAGCCCGCTCTATGCCATCTATCCCGTGACCGGCTTTATGGTCACGAGTGTGGGTGCCATCACGTTTTTGCTCGCTGCTCTCATGGCCATCTCGCAGAGCAACGCCAAACGTGTGCTCGCGTACTCCACCATTTCCAACTTGGGCCTCATCAGTGCCTGCTTGGGTGTCGGCGCGCCCGAGGCCGTATGGGCGGCCATCTTCCTGATCCTGTTCCACACGGTGGCCAAGTCGCTGCTGTTCCTGTGCGTGGGCACGGCCGAGCATCATATCGGCAGCCGCAATATCGAGGACATGGACGGCATGTTCAGCCGCATGCCGCACCTGACGCGTCTGATGATGCTGGGCATCATGGGCATGTTTGTGGCGCCGTTTGGCATGCTCGTGTCCAAGTGGGGCGCCCTGGTGGCGTTTGCGCAGACCGGCAACGTGCTCATGATCATGGTGCTTGCCTTTGGCTCGGCCGCGACGTTCTATTTTTGGGGCAAGTGGCTTGCCAAGCTTTCGGGCGTCGACCCCACGGCTCAAAACGTTGAGGTCAATGTCCATAAGACCGAATGGATGGCGCTCAACACCATCGCCGCGCTGCTGATTCTGTGCTGCGTGGCGTTCCCGCTCATCTCGAGCGGTCTGGTGTCGCCTTACTTGGCCATGGTGTTTGGCCGCGTGCCGTACGTTATTGGCAAGGACGCCATGTATCTGATGGTGGTTATCGTGGCGTTTATCGCCGTGGTGCTGCTGACGTCGTTCCGCGTGAGCAACAAACCGCATGTAAACGTATATCTTTCGGGCGTGGGAACCGACAAATATCGCCATTTCCGCGGCTCGATGGGACGCGAGGTGAAGGCCGAAAAGCGCAATTGGTACTCGGAGGACGCCCTTGGCGAGAAGCGTATCGGCCCCGCGGGCAGCGTCGTGTGCTGCAGCATTATCTTGTTTGCCCTGCTGTGTTGCGCGTGGATTGGGCCCGAGAGGCTTGCCATGAGCGCGCCCTCGGTGCTGCGCGGCAAGTATTTCGAAGGTTCGGGCGTCTTGGGCATTTTTATTGGTACCGTGGCGTTTGCCTTGCTGGCGCCGCTTGTGGGTGGCCTGATCGACGGCGTTGACCGCAAACTTTCGGCCCGTATGCAGGGCCGCGTGGGCCCGCACCTGCTCCAGCCTTTCTACGACGTTGCCAAGCTGCTGCGCAAAGCCCCTGCCAGCGTAAACACCATGGACGATACCTACATGGCGTGCGCGCTCATCTTTACCGTCGTGGGCGGCGGCATCTTTGTGTCGGGCTCCAACACGCTGCTGTGCGCCTTTATGGTTACGCTCGCCGCGATCTTTGTGGTGTTGGCGTCCGCCTCGACGCAAAGCCCGTTTGCCCAGGTCGGCGCCGATCGTGAGTTGCTGCAGGTTATGAGTTACGAGCCCGCCGTTCTGCTGATGAGCGTGGGCTTGTACCTTGCCACCGATAGCTTCGATTCCATCGCCGTGACGGGGCAGTCGGCCCCCATCATCGTGTACAGCGCGCCCATTTTCCTCGCACTGCTCGCGGTGCTTACCATCAAGCTGCGCAAGTCGCCGTTCGATCTTTCGTACTCGCATCACGCGCATCAGGAGATTGTCCAGGGCGTCGCCACCGAGATGAGCGGCGGCACGCTGGCCAAGATGACCCTTATGCACTGGTGCGAGACCGTGCTGTTTTTGATGTGGGTGGGCATGTTCTTTGTTTGGGACAACCCGGTGAGCTGGCTGGTCGCCCTGGTCGTGATGGCCGCGACGTATTTTGTCGAGGTCCTGATCGACAACACCTTTGCCCGTAGTACCTGGCGCAGCTGCTTTAAGCTCGGCTGGGGCGTGGCGCTGGTGTTTGGCCTGCTCAACCTTATGCCCATCCTCGTCGACGTGTTTATTTAGGAGGCGGCATCCATGGATCATAAAATGTCGCGCTCGCCGTGGGTTATTCATTACGACGGCTCGAGCTGCAACGGATGCGATATCGAGGTGCTGGCCTCGCTCACGCCATTGTTCGATGCGGAGCGCTTTGGCGTGGTCAACACCGGCAACCCCAAGCATGCGGATATCTTTTTGGTGACAGGCTCGGTCAATGCTCAGAACCTGCCCGTTGTGCGTCAGATTTACAACCAGATGCTCGAGCCCAAGTGCGTGGTGGCGTGCGGCATCTGCGCGTGTTCGGGCGGCGTGTTCCGCGATGCCTACAACGTGATCGGCGGCGTGGACCGCGCGATTCCCGTGGATGTGTACGCGCCCGGGTGCGCCATTCGCCCCGAGACCGTGATCGATGCCATCGTGGAGGCGTGCGGCATCCTGGACCAGAAGGAGGCCGTGATGCGCGCCGGTGGCGATCCGCTCACCGTAGGCGGTGCCGCTACCTGGGACGGTGGCGTTGAGCTGGGCGAGGACGGGTTTGTGGCTGCGGCTGAGGCCGGCGACGCGCCTGCTGAGAAGCCCGCCGCACCCGCCGCTGCAAAGGAGGCCGAGTAATGCAAAAGGCTATCTATACCACCGTCGGGATCGACGAGCTCCTGTCGCATGTGCAGGCGCTCAAGGGCGTCGGCGCGCGCTTTGTGCAAATGCACGCCGAGCGCAACGTCGACGACGGCACGTATCGCCTGGTCTATACGTTTATCAACGTCCGCGCTGCGCAAGAGCAGATCGCGCGGGACGGAAACTATGCGATTGAGAACTTGGTGGTTGAGGGCATCGACCAGTACCAGGAGATTCCGTCCATCAGCTCGTACTATCCGGCGGTATTCCCGTTTGAAAATGAGGTCCACGACCTGTTTGGTCTTGCCATCACCGACATGCAGGTCGACTTTAAGGGCTTTTTCTACCAGGTTTCGACCGCCGAGCCCATGAGCGTTATCACGCCCGAGGTGAAGGCCGCGGGAGGTCTGGCGATCATCGGCACGGAGCGTCACGAGAGCCGCCGCGTCGACCGCCAGCTGCGCG
>CAJMOL010000059.1 GCA_905215095.1 uncultured bacterium
TGACCGCGGCCGATAGGCACCATGGAGTCGATGGCCAACAGACCGGTCTGAACCGGCTCGCACACCGGGGTACGGTCGATGACACCGGGGGCCTTGAACTCGATGGGGCGACGATGCGTGGCGACGATGTCACCCAGGCCGTCGATAGGCTGGCCGAGCGGATTGACGACGCGGCCGAGCATGGCGCGGCTCACGGGGATATCCATAATGCGGCCAGTGGTGCGGCACTCGTCGCCTTCCTTGATGGAGTCGACGGCACCGAACAGAACGGCGCCGACCTCGTCACGGTCAAGGTTCTGAGCAAGGCCGAAGACGGTCTCACCGGTATCGGAGCTCTTGAACTCCAGAAGCTCGCCTGCCATGGCGCTCTTGAGGCCGGAGACGCGCGCGATGCCGTCGCCTACCTCGTCGACCGTTGAAACCTCATGCGTATCGACCGTCGCGGAGAGGCTCGTGAGCTGCTCCTGCAGTTTCTTGGCGATATCCTGGGCATTGAGGGTTTCGGACATTAGGCTTCACCTCCGTACGAATTAGCAGAGTTTGCGAGGGTCTCCTGCGCGATGCGCAGCTGCGTCTTGACGGAGATGTCACGACGCTCGCCGCGGGCCTCGAGCACCAGGCCGCCCACGATAGACGGGTCGACCTGCTCGATAAGGAATACCTTGCGGCCGAAGTCCTGCTCGCATTTCTTAGTGATGGTTTGACGCAGCTCGTCGTCGAGCGGGATCGCCGTGGTGACGGTCACGCCCACTACATCCTCGTCTTCCTCGGCAACATACTTAAAGGCAGCTGCCACCTTGGGAAGAAGGTCGAGCTGGTCGCGCTTGGACATGGTGTCGAGCACGGCGATGATCTCGGGGCTGGCGCTAGCCAGGCGCTCGATCATCTCGAGGTCCTCGAACACATGGTTCTCGGCCTTGGCGGCTTCCAAAAGGGAGCGCGCGTAAGTCTCGAGCACCTTGTCCTGATAGCGGCTAGTCGGCATTCAGGCTACCTGCTTCCTGGATGTAGCGCTCGATGAGCTTCTTCTGCTCGGCCTCGTCCTCGAGTGCCTCGCCCACGATCTTGGTGGCGACGGCAACGGACAGGTCGGCGATGGAGCTCGCGGCACCGGCGTAGATGGACTTGCGCTCGTCCTCGACGGTCGTGTGGGCCTTGGCGATGATCTCCTCGGCCTCCTTGTGAGCAGCCTCGATGATACGGGCGCGCTCGGACTCGGCGTCCTTACGGGCCTCGAGAACGATGTCGGCAGCCTGACGACGGGCGTCGGTGACGATCGAGTCGGACTCAGCGCGCTTGGCGATAGCCTCCTGCTTGGTCTTCTCGGCCTCGTCGAGGCTCTCCTCGATCTTCTTGCCGCGCTCCTCCATGGTTTTCATGATGCCCGGCAGGGCGACCTTGGCCAGCACGATCCAGATGATCAGGAAGGCGATAAGCGCCGGGATGAACTCCGCCATCTTAGGGATGAGGATGTCCGCACCGGCAGCGCCGTCCTCGGCGAACGCGGAAACCGGCATGAGCAGCGCGGCCGCGGACGCGGAGAGTGCGATCGCGCTCTTCTGGGATGAAAGATTCATACTTGACGCTCCGTGCTATTTAACGATCAGCGCGACAACGAAGCCGATCAGAGCCAGAGCCTCGCCGAAGGCGGAGCCCATGATGAAGACGGTGAACACGCGGCCCTGGACCTCAGGCTGACGGGCCATAGCACCCGTAGCACCCAGAGCAGACAGGCCGATAGCAAGACCAGCGCCGATAACACCGAGACCGTAACCGATAACTCCCACGATTCCTCCTTTGTCGTGCGTGTCTTATTTCACGCAGGATAACCTTTTTATAACTGCCGGGCTCCATGGGTACGGGCACCGGCGGTTTAACGAATTGCCTTACCTTTAAGGCGCGAACGGAAGATTACTCCTCCTCCGCGACCTCCTCTGCCTCGGAGACATACACGGCGGTAAGGACCGTGAAGACGTAAGCCTGGATGGCGCCGACCACAAGCTCGATCGCATAGATCAGGATGAGGATGGCAAGCCAGGCCAGCGAAGGCAGGGCGCCGACGGCGTGGGCCGCGGAAACCTGCTGAAGCAGCGGCTGCATGAACATGCTCGCCATGATGGCGAACGAGCCCATGACCACGTGTCCTGCGAACATGTTGCAGAACAGACGGACGGCGAGCGTGATGAGACGCAGGAAGGTCGAGAAAAGCTCGACGACCCACACAAGCACGTTCATCGGGAAGCTCACGCCCTGCGGGGCGAGGCTCTTGATGTAGCCGATCACGCCGTGAGCCTTGCATCCGTAGTAGATGAAGTACACGAAGGCGAAAATGGCGAGCGCGGCGGTGGAGCCGATTGCGCCGGTGCCGGGCTTCATTCCCGGGATCAGGCCGATCATGTTATTGATCAGGATGAACAGGAAAAGCGAGCACAGGAACGGGAAGTGCTTCTTCCAGTTCTCACCCACGACGCCCTTGCCGATATCGTTCTCGACGTACTCGATGATGTACTCGAAACCGTTGACGAAGAAGCCCTTGGGAACCAGGGTCTGCTTCTTCTTGAACACGGCCAGGACGATCAGGAGCACGATCGTGGAGACGATCAGCCAAAACGAGTACTGCGTGATGCCGCAGCTCAGATCGCCCACGACAGGGGTGGAGCTGAACTCGCTGACCAGATGATTAATCTCATCAGGCAGCTTTTCAAAAATTTCCACGACTTACCTTTCGACCTCATGAGGATCTCGCAGCGCCTTGGCGACGCGAACCGTGCAGGCGGCCATAAAGGCCACGAAGCCGATCGCCTCGCCCAGGAGGAACATGCGAAATGCCTCTCCGAACAACACAAACACAACCAAGGTAAAGACGAGCAGGGCGACTGCCGAGACCGCCAGACTCACCATGCCCTTGAGCATGTCCGCATTCTGCTTATCGTCAAGAACCGGCTTGAGCGTAAAGACAAAGGGAAGGAAGGCAATTGCGCCCGCGATGGCGCCTGCAACGATAGCGAGCAGATCGGCTATCTGAAACACTGGCGTCCTCACTTTCCTTTTTAACGCCTCACAGCACAGTCCCAGCCAAACATTGGTGACTATTGTACGAGCCAATCGCTAAAGTACAACCGTAAAACAAACGGTTAATACGCACCTGTACGTTTTCTTAAGGCCTTCTTTATGCCGCAGGTACGGTAATGCGTTTTTTCGAACCCCTCAGGGCAAAACGTCCGTTAACAGAAGTGCGCGTGGACGACTTTTGCTCGCCCGCGCGCACCATTTCTTCGTATTTGTGACCGTAGCCGACAAGACCCAACGACTAGAGCGTACCGTAGATGCGGTCGCCGGCGTCGCCCAGGCCCGGAACGATGTAGGCGTCCTCGTTGAGATGGTCGTCGATGGCGCACGTATAAATATGTACGTCAGGGTCCTTTTCGGTCAGTGACTTGAGGCCCTCGGGCGCGGCGACGATACACAGCATGCGGATATCCTTGACACCGCGCTCGCGCAGGTAGCTGATGGCCATCTCGGCCGAACCGCCCGTGGCGAGCATGGGGTCGACGACCAGGCAGATGCGCTGGTCGATATCCTTGGGCATCTTGCAGTAATACTCATGCGGCTCGTGAGTAACCTCGTCGCGCTCCATTCCAATGTGGCCCACGCGAGCCGAGGGTACCAAGTCGAGGATACCGTCGACCATGCCGAGGCCCGCACGCAGGATGGGAACGATGGCGAGCTTTTTGCCGGTGAGCTGCTTAAACGTTGCGGTGGTGATGGGGGTCTCGACCTCGACGTCTTCCATGGGCAGGTCGCGCATGGCCTCGTAGCCGTCAAAGAGCGCAAGCTCGCGCACGAGCTGGCGGAACTGGTTGGTGCCAGTGCTCTTGTCGCGCAAGATCGACAGCTTGTGCTGGACGAGTGGGTGATCGACAAGGGTCACACGGGACGTATCGTAGGTGACGGTCATGGGTTGATGCCCCTTTCATTGCGGCCGGAAGATGACCTTGCTGGCAAGACGCATGACGACATTGTTGCCTCGCGCCGTGCATAAGTTTAACGGTTTGCTGTATCGAGCAGCTCGTCGCAACCCTACTGAGCGGTGTTGAGCGAACGCTTGACGGCATCACGCCAACCAGCGAGGTTGCTCTCACGGCGCTCGGCGGACATGTGAGGATGGAAGACTTTGACGATCTGAGCGTTTTGCTCCAGCTCCTCCAGGTCCTCCCAATAGCCAACGGCAAGGCCCGCCAAGTACGCGGCGCCGATCGCCGTGGTCTCCACCGTCTCGCACTGCAGCACGGGGATATCCAGCAGATCGGCCTGGAATTGCATGATGAACTCGTTGCGCGAGGCGCCGCCGTCGACAGACAGGCGCTCAATCGAAAGCCCCACGTCCTGCTCCATGGCGCGCAGCACGTCGTAGCTCTGATATGCCATGGATTCGCAGGCGGCACGTACGATGGTCGCACGGCTCGAGGCGCCGGTCAGACCGCACACGATACCGCGGGCATGCGGGTCCCACCAGGGAGCACCCAAACCTGCAAAGGCGGGAACGAAGTAGCAGCCCTCGTTGTCGTTAATCGAAGTGGCGAGTTGCGCGGACTCGCTCACGCTCGAGATGATGCCCATGTTGTTGCGCAGCCAGTTCATGGTTGAGCCGGCAGCAAAGATAGAACCCTCGAGCGCATAGCTGATCTTGCCGTCCGCGGCGATACCGATCGTGGAGACCAGACCGTTCTTGGATTCGACGATCTCGTCACCGGTGTTCATGAGCATAAAGCAGCCCGTGCCATAGGTGTTTTTGGTCTGGCCGGGATGGAAGCAGCAGTGGCCGAACAGCGACGCCTGCTGGTCGCCCGCCACGCCCATGATGGGCGGCATGTTGGTCATGATGTCGCTCGCGACGCGGCCGTAGTCGCCCGAGCTCCAACGAACCTCGGGCATCATGGAACGCGGGATGTCGAAAAGCGCCAGCAGATCGTCGTCCCAATCGAGCGCATGAATATTAAAGAGCGCGGTGCGGCTGGCATTGGTGTAGTCGGTGGCAAAGACCTGACCGCCGGTGAGGTTGTAGATGAGCCAGGTGTCGATGGTGCCGAACATGAGGTCGCCCGCCGCCGCGCTCTCACGCGCACCATCGACGTTGTCGAGGATCCACTGCACCTTGGAAGCCGAGAAATACGGATCGAGCGTGAGTCCCGTGCGGGAGCGCACCAGTTCTTCTGCGCCCTGCTCGACCAGCTCGTCGATCAGAGGTGCGGTGCGACGGCATTGCCACACGATGGCGTTATAGATGGGTTGGCCGCTTATGCGATCCCACACCACCGTGGTCTCGCGCTGGTTGGAGATGCCGATGGCGGCGATGCGGTCAGAATGGATGCCGCTCTTAAACTGGACCTCCATCATCACGCCGATCTGACTGGCAAGCACCTCCGTGGGATCCTGCTCCACCCAGCCGGGGCGCGGGAAGCTGGTTTTGACGCTACGACGCGCCTGGGCGACGATGCAGCCGTACTCGTCGACGATAGTCGCGAGTACCGAGGTAGTGCCGCAGTCGAGCGCCATGATGTAGGAACCGCCAAAGCTAAACGAGGCGTCTTCCATACCCAGGCTACCTAGATTCAACGACATCGCTTACACCTTTCTATTGCATCGGGTCGGACAGGACCCGCTCGATCTCTGATGCGGGAAGCGCGCCTTGGCGCAGGATCTGGAGCTCGCCGTGCTGAAACGACACGATGGTCGAGGCGTCGCGACACGGGGTCTCACCGGCGTCGACGGCCACATCGACCCCCTCCAGGATGCGACCCTCGACGGCGGCAAAGCTTGCCGGCGAAGGCGCGCCGTGCGTGTTGGCGCTCGTGCAGGCAAGGGGACTGCCGCAGGCGCGGATGAGCGCTTGGACCCCGGGAGAGGCCGAAGCGCGCAGGGCCACGGTGTCGTCGGCAGCGCGCATAAAGGTCGGCACGCAGGGGGCTGCCTTGACCACGATAGTCAGGGCTCCCGGCCAGCATCGTCGCGCGAGTACGCGGGCATCTTCCGGGATATCCACGCCATAGCGGTCGAGTGCTTCGACGCCATCGACCAGCCAAGCGACGGTTTGCGTGAGCTCACGTTGCTTGAGAGTGAAGATACGGCGATAGCCGGTGCCGAGCGCAGGAACTGCGGCGCCATTGACGGCAGCCTGCGGATCGCGCGGCCACGGCAGAGGTTCACTTGTATCTTGTGGAACGGCATCCGAGAAGGCGTTGACCGCCACGGCGACACCGTAGACCGTCTCGGTTGGAATAAGCGCCAGGCCGCCGCGACCGAGTAGCTCGGCCGTGCGCTCGACTGCAAGCCGATGCGGCTCGCGCGCTCCCTCGTATACCCGATAGACCGTCTGCATGTGTATGCCAGCCCCTTACGCTCTGGTGCAAGTTTGTTTACTGTGGGGCATTCTCGCACGAAACGTTCAACCTATTTGCCCAGAGCGCATGTTGGTTTGGTGAGCGGCTCTAGTAGTCGGTGAAAGTGAGGGGGTTATTGGACGGCTACGAACTTCTTTGGTCTTCCGGCGTGACGTTCTTGAGCGGCGTAACGCTCGATGCTGTCTATCGTTATCATCCGACGGCCATCGACGAGTTCAACATCGAGCTTTCCGGCTTTGACCAGCGCGGTAATCCGCGGAGCGGAGACTTTGAGGTCCAGCGCTGCATCTTTAAATGTTCGGCACGCCGCTTCCCGAGCGTCCTCGTGATCGATTTCGACTGAAAGGGCCACGACCTCGGCCGAGCGTTCGTACCCTGCCGGAGTCAAACCGTTGTTGAGATCGTCGGCCAAAAACGCCATCAGCGCCTCGGTGGCATGGGCAATCGCTTCTTCGCGCGTATCGCCATCGGCAAAGGCGCCGGGAATCTGCGGGAAGCTGGCGCAGTAACCGTCGTCTTCTTTTATGAGAACGCAGTCATAGGTAAATCGCTGCCTCATTTTGCCTCCAACTACCATCCAGCTTGGCGACGAATACTTGCCCACGTGCCCTTCTTTGGTCGATCACCACCAGAGCCGTTCACGGTAACAACACGGTCGTCAGAAACATACTTAGCATGACTACCGACTTGCGCGACCTTCACGAATCCATCGTGCTTGAGTAGGGCAATGATTTCCCGAAAGGTAGGAGGTTGCATGGGCCGACCTCTTTCAGCCGTCCTAATTATAAACTACTTTATAATTTTTGCTAACCAGTTAATAAATATTACTGGCGCTGCTTGGGCTCGGTGACGATGGCTCGGACGATGCGGGGGCGATCAGTGAGGTCATGGACGATACGCACGTCCGAAAGGCCTGCCTGGCGACAGAGCTCGGCCGCGGCATCGAGGGCACCCTCGTAGAGCTCGCAGGCAAACAGGCCGCCGGCGCGCAGCATGTAAGGCGCCGCATTAAGCAGGCGGCGGAAGATATCGAGGCCGTCGGCACCGCCCTCGAGCGCCAGGTCGGGCTCAAAGTCCTTGACCTCGTGCGGCAGTGAGCGCATGACATCGGTGGGGATGTAGGGCGGGTTGGAGACGAGTACGTCAAAGGTGCCCCACTCTTCGCGGGGAATGGAACTCACCAGGTTCGTGAGGCTAAAGGCGACCTCGTCGGACGTGAGACCAAGCGCATCGCGGTTTTTGGTGGCCAGATCGATGGCGCGCGGCTCGATATCGGTAGCAGTGCAGGTGACGTGGCCGCGACGCTCCCAGGCAAGCGAGAGCGAGATGCAGCCCGTGCCGCAGCCGACCTCGAGAACGCGGGCGATGCGGGGCTCGGCTGGAGCAGGCGAAGCGGCATCCCGAGCTGAAGCCATCTCCTGGTCGGCACCCTCGATGGCGATGCCGTATTCGTCGAGCTCGGGCTCGGCGGCTTCCGCGGCTTCGGCTTCTGCTGCCTGCGCGGCGGCTTCCTCGGCCTCGCGGTCGGCCAGCTCCTCGGCATAGGCGCGGCTGCCCAATACGTCGCCGCCTAGCGCCGCCTCATCGGCGGCCGTCAGGTTGGCGGCA
>CAJMOL010000060.1 GCA_905215095.1 uncultured bacterium
TTGCGATCCTGGTGCTCGTGTGCATCATGGTCGCCGAGACCGTCGCCACCTTTGCCTGGTTCCTCAAGTGGATGGGCTATTGCCTGCCCGGCGAGCCGAGCGACGAGGTCGCTGCGGGAGCCCCGCTTCCCCGCGCGATGGCGTTCGTGTTCATCGTGCTCATCATCATGGTTATCGTCAGCGGCCCGCTTTCGGCCAGCTGGATCGGTTAGGAGGTAGAACGACATGGGTTATTCGATCGTCAACATCCTTGGCGGCCTTCTGATCGTCACGTCCACCATGGTGGTCGTCTCAAAGAACATCAAGCACGCCATCAGCTGGTATGCGGTGCAGTCGCTGGTGCTCGTGGGGCTGCTTGCTACGCTCGGTGTCACTACCGGTGCGCAGGAGCTGCTTATGTGGGCCGGATCCGCCTTTATCACCAAGTTCATCCTGGTCCCATATATCCTCAACCGTGCGTACAAGAAGATGGGCGAGCCGAGCGACGCATCGCTCAAGGCCGGCCTTAAGCCCGCGTGGGCCATTTGCATTATCGCCGTGGAGGTCGCGGTCTGCTTTGCCGTCGTGACGCAGATCAGCCTTCCCACGGCCGAGGTCGCAACGCCTGCGCTCGCTATTAGCTTCGCCCACTTCTTTGTGGGCCTCACCTGCATCATCTCGCAGCGCAACATCATGAAGCAGATCTTTGGATACTGCCTTATGGAAAACGGCAGCCATGTGACGCTCGCGCTTTTGGCCCCCACCGCTCCCGAGATCATCGAGATCGGTATCGCCACCGACGCCATCTTTGCCGTCATCATCATGTCCATCGTCGTGCGTCGCATTTGGGACGACTCCCACTCGCTCGATGCGCGCGACCTGTCCGAGCTGAGGGGGTAGTCCATGGAAACGTTGATTCTCGCCCTGCTCGCGACTCCTTTGGTGTTCTCGCTGGTCATGGCGTTTTTGCCCAAGAACACGTCCTATAACGTGTTTGCCGGTCTCAACCTGGTCTCCGTCGCAGCCGTCCTGGTGCTGTCGATTGTGACGGCCGGTGACGTCCTTATGAGCGGCGACACCGCGAGCGCTCTTGGCCTGTGGTTTCACCTCGATTCGCTGGGCGCCATCTTTGTGCTGCTCATCGGCTTTATCGGTTTTCTTACGGGGCTGTTCTCGCTGCCCTATGTAAAGGCCGATATCGAGGAGGGCTCCATGCCCGCCGAGCGCGCCAAGCAGTATTTTGCGCTGTTTAGTCTGTTTGTGTTCACCATGCTGCTCGCGTGCCTGTCCAACAACATGATCCTCACGTGGGCCGCCGTGGAGGCAACCACGCTTTCCACCGTGTTCCTCGTGGGTATCTACAAGAACAAGACGGCCCTCGAGGCCTCTTGGAAGTATGCGATGGTCTGCACCGCCGGCGTAGCCTTTGGCCTGTTCGGTACGCTGCTGATCTACGCCAACGCCGCCGACGTGATTCCCAACGCCCACGAGGCCGCATTCCTGTCGTGCGTGCTGCCGTATGCCGACCAGTTCGACCCGACGCTCATGCGCCTTGCCTTTGCGTTTGTCGTGATCGGCTTTGGCACCAAGGCTGGCCTGTTCCCCATGCACACTTGGCTGCCCGATGCCCACTCCCAGGCCCCGAGCCCTGTCTCGGCCCTGCTCTCGGGCGTGCTGCTTAAGTGCGCCATGCTTGTGATCATGCGCTTCTACGGCTTTACTATCCAGGCCGTGGGCGCCGAGTATCCGCAACTTTTGCTGCTGATCGTCGGCACGCTGTCCATTTTGGTGGCGGCGCTTTCGATGTTTCGCCAGGACGACCTCAAGCGCCGCTTTGCGTACTCGTCTGTGGAGAACGTGGGCGTTATCGCCCTGTGCCTGGGCATCGGTGGCCCGCTGGGTATCGCCGCGGCCCTGCTGCACTGCGTGTTCCACGGCTTTACCAAGACGCTTGCCTTCTGCGTGTCCGGCAACATCCAGCACGCCTTTGGCACGCGTAGCCTGGCCAAGATCCAGGGCGTCGTCGAGGTTGCCCCCGCAACCGCCGCGCTCGCCGTCCTGGCGCTGCTCGGTCTTGGTGCCTTCCCGCCCTTTGGCATGTTTATCTCCGAGTTCCTGACTTTTGTCGCCGGTGTTACCTCCGGTCCCATGTGGCTGGTCGTCGTGGTCGCCCTCGGTCTTACCGTGGCCATCTCTGCGCTCACCCGTATCGCACTCAAGTCGGTGTTCGGCCATGCGCCCCAGGGCATGGGCAAGCATGAGGCCCCGGCGCTCATGCTTATCCCCGAAATCATCCTGGCCGTCATGATCTTGTGGTTTGGCATCGCCACCCCGCTGCCCCTCGTGCACGGTGTGGAGACCGCGACCGGCATCGTACTCGAGCAGAGCACCGAGGAACTTCACGCGACGCCGATGTACCGCGCTGTGTTCGGTACCGAGACCGCTCAGAGCGAGGTGGAGTAACGAATGATTGAAACTGAGAACAAGGTGTATGCCCGTCGCTGCGAGAGCCATGTCGAGGCCCTGCGCCGCGCCGTTCCGGGCTGCATCGAGAAGGTCGAGTGGCAGTGCGAGGACCAGCTGACGATCACCGTCAAGCAGGACAAGCTGCCCGAGGCCGTCCACTACCTGTATTACGAGCGCTACGGCTGGATTCCCGTGATCATCGGCAATGACGAGCGCAGTCTGTGCGGTCGCTACGCCGTGTACTACGTCATTTCCATGGAGGGGGAGGACCCCGGCTGGGTGACCGTGCGCACCGAGGTCGATCCCGCCAAGACGACATTCCCGTCCGTGACGCCGTTCGTCCCCGCCTGCGTGTGGGGCGAGCGCGAGCTTCGCGACATGTTCGGCCTGATCCCCGAGGGTCTGCCCGATCGTCGTCGCCTGGTGCTGCCCGATGACTGGCCCAGCGGCCTGTACCCGCTGCGCAAGGACTCCATGGACTACCGCTTCCGTCCCGCTCCCGCGAGCGACATGGAAAACTACGAGTTCTTGGCCGACACCAAGGGCAAGGAGACGACGCTCGTCCCCATGGGTCCGCTGCACATTACCTCCGACGAGCCCGGCCACTTCCGCCTGTTCGTTGAGGGCGAGACGATCGTCGACGCCGACTACCGCCTGTTCTACGTACACCGCGGCATGGAGAAGGTCGCCGAGACGCGCCTGAACTATGACGCCGTGACGTTCCTCGCCGACCGTATCTGCGGTATCTGCGGCTGCGCCCACTCGGTGGCCTATGCCGAGGCCGTCGAGCGCGCCCAGGGCATCCATGTCCCGCCGCGCGCCCAGTACATCCGCGCCATCATGCTCGAGGTCGAGCGCCTGCACTCGCATCTGCTCAACATTGGCCTGGCGTCGCACTACACGGGCTTCGACTCCGGCTTCCAGCAGTTCTTCCGCGTCCGCGAGAAGTCCATGGACCTGGCCGAGAAGCTCTCCGGTCACCGCAAGACCTACGGCCTCAACGTGATCGGCGGCGTGCGTCGCGACATTTTGGCCGAGCAGAAGCTTTCTACGCTCACGACCATCCACCAGCTGCGCTCCGAGGTTCAGGAGCTCGTCGACGTCTTGCTCTCGACGCCCAACTTTATTGAGCGTACGAGTGGCATCGGCATCTTGGACCGCAAGATCGCACGCGACTTCTCGCCGGTCGGCCCGCTCATGCGCGGTTCGGGCTATGCCCGCGACGTGCGCTTTGATCATCCCTTCGACGGCTATGCCGATCCGGATGTCCAAAAGATGCACGCCGCTACGGCCGACACCTGCGATGCCTTCGGCCGTACCGCCGTGCGCATCCAGGAGGTCTACGATTCGATCGACATGATCGAGACCATGCTCGAGAACTGCCCGTCGGGCCCCATCCTCACCACGGATTGGGAGTACACCCCGCACAAGTACGCCATCGGTGCCACCGAGGCGCCGCGCGGCGAGGACGTGCATTGGGCCATGCTCGGCAACAACCAGAAGTGCTACCGCTGGCGCGCCAAGGCCGCCACGTACAGCAACTGGCCGGTCCTGCGCTACATGTTCCGCGGCAACACCGTGGGCGACGCGGCGCTGATCGTCGGCTCGCTCGACCCGTGCTACTCCTGCACCGACCGCGTGACGGTGACCGATGTCGCCGCCAAGCGCGACCACGTGCTCGATAAGGAGCAGTTCGAGAACGTCTGGCGCGACAAGTCGCCGCTTGCGGGCGAGGGCACCGTGGCCGCTCCGCTCGATGAGGAGGCGCTCTAATATGCTGAAGCTTTGGAAGGTTAACGCCAAGGCCGGCGACGCGACGGTCAAGTACCCGTTTGCGCCGTTCCCCACCAACAAGGACATGCGCGGCAAGCCCGAGCACAACGCCGAGCTTTGTATCGCCTGCGGTGCCTGCGGCGTGGCGTGCCCGGCCGATGCCATTCGCATGGACACCGACCTTGCGGCCGATACCATCACCTGGTCGATTGACTACGGTCGCTGCATCTTTTGTGGCCGCTGCGAGGAAGCCTGCCCCATGGAGGCCATCAAGCTCACCGAGGAGTTTGAGCTGGCCGTCATGAGCAAGGACGACCTCACCAGCAAGAGCGTCTACACGCTCGAGCACTGCTCGCGCTGCGGCAAGCCGTTTGCCCCGCATAAGGAGATCGACTACGCCAAGCGCCTGCTGCAAAAGGCCGGCGGCATGGAGGCCGAGCAGGCTGCCCGTACCGTCGGTATGTGCCAGGAGTGCAAGCGCGAGCTCGACGCCCTGCGCGCCGCCTCGGCCGTAAAGACCGGCAACGCTGCCGGCATGGCTGCCAACGAGACGCTTGCGTCCGGCGAGCCCCAGGGCCCCGGCATGGAGTATCTGGGCGGCCACGGCGTGAACCCGGAGTATATCGACCGCGAGCTCAACCCCGATGCGCCCGAGATTCCCGCCGGTCCTGCACCGGTCGAAGGCATCATCATGGATTTTGATACGAAGGAGGAGTAACCATGGCCGAACCCACGCTTTTGCCCGAGCGGCTTCAGTACCGCCCGACCAAGATCGAGCTCGACGAGAGCATCGAGAAGGCCAAGGCGACCCTTCTTAAGAAGATCAAGCGCTCGGTGTACGTCTACCGTGTCGACTGCGGCGGCTGCAACGGCTGCGAGATCGAGATCTTCGGTTCCATCACGCCCGTCTTCGACGTCGAGCGCTTTGGCATCAAGGTCGTGCCCTCGCCCCGTCACGCCGATGTGCTCCTGTACACCGGCGCTGTGACGCGTGCCATGCGCATGCCGGCCCTGCGCGCCTTTGAGGCCGCACCCGATCCCAAGATCGTGGTGTCCTATGGCGCGTGCGGCTGCACCGGTGGCATCTTCTACGACAACTACTGCGTCTGGGGCGGCACGGACAAGATCTTGCCGGTCGATGTCTACATCCCCGGCTGCCCGCCCAGCCCCGCGCAGACCATCTACGGCTTTGCCATGGCGCTCGGTCTGCTGGACCAAAAGCTCCATGCCGAGACCACCGTGGAGGCCGCCGGCGAGCAAGCCGATATCCTGCACCCCGGCGTGCCGTACAAGCTGCGCGTTGCCATCGAGCGCGAAGCTCGCGCCATGAGCGGCTACCGTTACGGCCGCGACCTGGCCAACGAGTTTATGGATACGCTCGAGGGCGCGCCCAAGGGCGATATCCGCGGTGCCATGGCGCTGCTCATCGACAAGCAGGACGATCCGCGCCGCGTCGAGGTGTACTCGGCGCTGCAGGATCTGGTGCTGGCCGGAGGTCGCTAGATGGAGCTCACGGACCGCTCTGGTTACTTTGCGGGCCCCGGCATGCTCGGCGGCTCCTTTGGCGATGCCTCGCGCGCAAGCGACGAGGCTGCCGAGGGCGTCGCCGACCCCTGCCTGGGCCATGCGCCCGACCAGGTGGTCTTCTATGAGCTCACGCGTAAGTTTGTGGAGACCGAGGAAGACGTTCCCCAGGAGGCCTGCGACGTGCTGTACTACACGCTCGCCGTGGGCCACCACACCGGCGTGCTCGATTGCTTTGAGCCGCGCCTGTCGGTGCCGGTGGATGTGTTCTATTCGCTCGTCGACGCGCTGCCGGAGGGGGAGGCCAAGACCAAGTTCGAGGCCATCCGCTCCTTTGGCGAGTGCCAGCTCGACAAGGCGGCGGTGCCGTCGCTGCTCGAGGCCTGCGATGCGCTGCTCGACGAGCGTGGTTTTCGCGGGTCGGCCAAGGCCGGCATCTCGGTGTTCGACGACGACTTTGGCCTGCATGCCCAGCAGGTCGCGTTTCTGATGAAGTTCCGCGATCTGGTTGAGCGCGTGCGCGATGTGTCGGGCGTGTATCTGACGGGGAGGTTGCAGTAATGGGTCGCGTTGTGGATGGTCGTGTGAACGGCGCCCCGTTTGCGGGCATTGTGCTCACGGCGGGAAGCGTGCTGCGTGCCGACGATGCCGCCGGCCCCGTGCTCTCCAAAAAGATGGAAGACACACCTATCGCCGGTTGGTACACCATCGACGGAGGCCAAACGCCCGAGGACGACATCATCGAGGTCAAGCGCGAGCGTCCGCCTCGCCTGGTCTTGGTCGATGCCGCCGACATGGCACTGCCCGTCGGGTCCATCCGCTTGCTCGACAAGCGCGATGTGGCCCGCAAGTCGATGTTCACCACGCATTCGCTCCCTTTGTCGATTCTGATCGAGGAAATCGAGCAATCGTGCGAAGATATCGTCTTCATAGGGATTCAGCCGGGCGATACGGAGTTTTACAACCCTATGTCCCCGGAGGTCTTTGACGCCGTCGACGCCGTGTACGACGCCGTGGCCGCCAACGACTTTTCCCACTTTGTCCGCTTGGGACAAGAGCAATAGGAGCGCTTGTCCCTGCTGATTAGGAAAGAAGTGATTGACATGGCAGATTCCAAGGCAGAATATCCCGCTCCCGATTGCCTTGCGCCCGCCGCGATCGAGGCCAAGACCGAGGCCGCCGGCGTGACCAAGGCCAACCTGCCGGTCGCAAAGGCCTTTGTTTTGGCGATGTTTGCTGGTGCGTTCATTGCCTTCGGCGGCCTGTTCTTTACCGTGTTCTTGAGCGATAGCACGCTGGGCTGGGGCGCTCAGCGCGTCGTGGGCGGCCTGTGCTTTTGCCTGGGCCTGGTGCTCGTGCTGGTGTGCGGCGCCGAGCTGTTCACCGGCAACTCGCTTATGGTCTGCGCGCTCAAGAGCAAAAAGATCACCCTGGCTCAGATGCTCAAGGCATGGGTCGTCGTATGGGTCGGTAACTTTGTCGGTGCCTTGTTCATCGTCTTTTTGGTGTACATGGCCGGCATTTACAAGCTCAACGGCGAGGCGGTCGCCAATTCCATGGTGAGCGTCGCCGCCGGCAAGGTGACGGTCGACTGGGTGACGATCTTCTTCCGCGGCATCCTGTGCAACATCTTTGTGTGCCTGGCCGTGTGGATCGGTACCGCCGGCAAGACCGTGGTCGATAAGGTTGTGGGCATTCTGCTGCCCATCGCCGCCTTTGTGGCCTGCGGTTTTGAGCACTGCGTCGCCAACATGTACTTTTTGCCCATGGGTGCCGTGATGCACGCGTGCGGCTATGGTGCCGATGTCGCCGGCGCCGATGCGCTCAACGTTGCGGGCATTGCGTTTAACCTGTCCGCCGCCACGCTGGGCAACATCGTGGGCGGCGCGGTTCTGATCGCGCTCGGCTACTGGTTTGTCTACGCCAAGAAGTCCGAGGCGTAAAGTACCGCCTGTTTGACGTTGGCCTCCCGCGGGGCGTTGCCGTGCGGGAGGCTTTTTGGGTCTGGGGCTCGTTGCCGGGCTTTTGGCCTGTTGTGTTTGGCTGATGAAAGGGGTAATCGAGATGGCATCTGCTGTGAAGCGTGACGGTCGCGCCGTGGTGACCACATGCGGGG
>CAJMOL010000061.1 GCA_905215095.1 uncultured bacterium
CCCGCTGAGCTGGGCCTATGCCGGAATCTCTCCCACAGAAACCACCGAAGAGCCAAAAAAGGGCTATACTACTAGGCACTTAAAGGTCCACAAGCTGCAAGTTGAGGAGTACCTAACATGAAGAAGAGATTCATGGCAGCACTGAGCGTTCTCGCTCTTGCCCTGGCTCTGCCCGTGGCTGCTTTCGCCGCCCCGAGCCCTGCCAACACCACCGCCACCGGCGCCAACAACGTGACCGCCAGCGTTAACAACGCTAACGTCAAGGTTGCTTCCACCACCAACAACGCCGAGGGCACCCCTGCCAACGCCAACGTGGTCGCTTCCTTTGAGATCACCGAGACCGTCGAGGGTACCGTTTCTGAGTCCAACCCGCTGACCGTCACCTTCACCCTTGGCAAGGCTTACGCCAACGCCAAGGTTACCGTCTATGTCCAGCACAACGACGGTAGCAAGGAGACCCTGAACCTCACTGCCGACAACAACGGCAATGTTACCTTTAAGGTTACCAAGCTCTCCATCTACACCATCGTGGCCGAGAAGACCGCTGCTGGCGCTGCTACCACCGACAACGGTGCTAAGTCCCCGGCTACCGGCGTGAACACCACCGCTGTTGCCGCTGTGGCTGCTGTTGCCGCTGCTGGCGCTGCCTGCGCTTTTGTTGCTCTTCGCAAGAACAACTAGCACACATACGGTTTCAACCGTAAGATTTGAGGACCCGTACTTGTGCGGGTCCTTTTTTTGGCCGATTTACAGGGTAAGGGAACACCATGGCACAGCAGCCGCAGGGCAAGCATATGGAAGTTAAGCATATGGGCGACTCGGACAAAAAGCGTCGCGCCACGATACTCAAGGGCGTTTTCGTAGTGTTGTTGCTGGTCGCAGTCGGCTGCGGCGGCTACGTGCTCTATATGAATCATCTAGAGCAGCAGCGCGCCGAGGAGATGAGTGCAACAGGCAAGCCCGCCACGAAGGTCGAATCAAAGGGCAAGGAGCTGCCGGACAACCCCATCGACTTTGCACCGCTCATTCAAGAGAATGCCGATATCTATGCGTGGCTCTACATTCCGGGTGCGGATATCAACACGCCCTTGCTGCAGAGCACGACGGACGACCTGTTTTATCTGGACCACGACAAGGACGGCAAGTACGACCCGTATGGCACAGCATTTAGCCAGATGGCAAACGCGCGCGACTTTAGCGATCCCGTCACGGTGATCTACGGCCATGTGAACGGCGGTGTGTTCCACAACTTGCATAACTTTGAGGACGCGGACTTCTTTAACGAGAACACCGAGTTCTATATCTACACGCCGGGCCATATTCTGAAGTACAAGATTGTCTCGGCCTATCAATATGACGATCGCCACATTCTCAACTCGTTTAACTTTGCCGACCCTGCCGTGCGTCAGGACTACTTTAATTCGGTCTGTAATCCGGACGCATTGCTCAAAAATGTACGTGACGGCGTGACACTTGATGCAGATAGTAAGATTGTACAGTTGAGCACCTGCATGCTCGATAGCTCGCAGGGCAACTCGCGCTATATTGTGAGCGGTGTGTTAACAAGCGACCAGGAGACAAAATAGTCATGAACCCCCGTGGCAAGCACTTTATCGATGCGGTGGATCCCGACGAAAATCAAGTAAACAATCCCGAGCAGCAGGTTCGGGATGCGGCGGAGCCTGTCGAGCCTCAATGGGAGACCAAAGGCACTCCGACACCTCAATCTGACGAAAAATCCCAGGGCAAGGCCGAGGCTCCGTCCGACGCATCGGCAAAGACCGATGAAGCTGCGGCGCAGCCTGTTGATGAGGTAGAGTGGCCTTCGCTTGATGAGGCGGGACCTCAGCGTCGTCGACGCTCCAAAGAGTCGATTAAGCGCATCAAGCGCCGCCGCCGTATCCGCACGCTGCTGATCGTGCTGCTCGTGATTGGTGCGGTTGCTGCTGCCGGCTGGGGCTTTGTGAATCACAGCGTGAACCAAGGCAAAAAGAAGATTGAGGAAAAGACCGAAAAGGTCATTAAGGCCAAGGGCGACACCATTACCTATAACGGCAAGAAGTATGCGCTCAACAAGCATATGGCCACGGTGGCGTTTATCGGCTTTGATGGCCGCAATAACGATGACGGCACCCAGAAGGGCCAGTCCGATACTGTGATGGTCGTAGCGCTTAATACCGACACGGGCGAGGCCCGCGGCATTATCATCCCGCGCGACAGCATGGTTGCCGTAGATACGTATTCCAATGGTTCGTTTGCCGGTCAGGTGACCGAGCAGCTGTGCTTGCAGTTTGCCTATGGCACCGATGGCGACAACTCATCGGCGCTGACGGCCGCCGCTGCCTCGCGTGTGCTCGATAACATTCCGGTCGACTATTACTACACGCTCAATATCGAGGGCGTGGCTCCCATTAATGACTCCATCGGCGGTGTGACGCTGGTGCCTACGCAGACCGTGCCGGGCACGTCGGTTGTCGAGGGCCAGGAGACCACGCTGTTTGGTACAACGGCGGAAAAGTACGTGCAGTGGCGCGACACGACGAATCTGACGTCTTCGCTGGATCGCACAGCGCGCCAGGTGAGCTACGTGCAGGCGTTTGCGTCGAAGGTACTCAGCAGTGCCAAGAGCAACCCCGCCATGCTCATCAGCCTGTATCAGGCCATGGGCGACTATACGTGGACCAATTTGGGTCTCGATGAGTTCAGCTATCTAGCGACTACGATGCTCGAGCACGGCCTGACTTCGTTTGATGTCGTGACGCTGCAGGGCACCATGCAGCAGGGCGACACCTTCGCCGAGTTCTACCTGGACCAGGACAACGTAAAGCAAACGGTCGTCGATACCTTCTATCATCCAGTCGACTAGATGTCACCAATGGCTCACTCGATGTCAGGCACCAACAGCGAGCGGGCCGCATTTGCGCCAAGGTGACGTGAAATGAGAGGGCGCTGACCTTTTGGTCGCGCCCTCGAAATTGAACGTCAGATTGGCGTGAATGCGGCCCGCGCAGCGTCAACGGGTCCGCCGTTCGTTAGAACGGCGGAACATACACCACGTTGTCGCGGCGCGGCTTTGCCTCGGGGAGTACGTCCTCGGCGTAGCCCAGAATGCAGTTGCCCACACCGCGCAGGCTTCCGTCGGCGGGCAGACCCCACTTGGCCAGCAGTTTCAGTCCCTCGGGTGAGTCAAAGACCTCGTGCGCGCGGTGGATCCAACACGAATCGACGCCCAGCGCATAGGCTGCGTTGAGCAGGTTGCCCATGGCGAGCGAGCCGTCTTCCAGGTACGTGGGCACGCTGCGGTCGACGAGCACCACCACAACGGTCTTGGCGCCGTAGAAGGGATCTCCCTCGCTGCCCATAACTTGGGCGTTGAGCTGCGAGAGGCGCTCGACGGTTGCGGGGTCGGTAACGGCGACGAACGTGACCGGCTGGCGTCCCATGCCGCTCGGCGCGTACTGGCCGGCTTCGATAATGCGTGCGAGCTTCTCGGCCTCGACAGGGCGATCGCTGTATTTGCGGCAGCTGCGGCGGTGGATGAGTGCTTCGATGGTCTCCATGGGTCCTCCTGACGTTGGTTTCGATGCCTCGTTCTTACCCGCCGAACCAAAACCGTAATCGCGCAGTCGGCCCCAAACAATGCAAACTACCAAGTGGAAAAGTTGGTTTGCATAAAACTTCAGCCAGAATGTGATAAACCGGTGGGATGGTTAAACGTTTTATCCCGTCTACCCTGCGGTTTTTTACCACTTGCCTAAATGACGAACGCATAACCTCTGATAAAGGTTTTACTAAAGGAGCACCAACGTTTATCAACGCGCCATGGTGGCGCCGGGCCAGGAGGTAACATCATGTTCCAGGCTGGAGATGTCGTCGAGACCGACTTCGAAGGATTTCTGAAGCTGCTGCGTTCCAAGACGCGCGCTTTCGTGTCGATTAACGATCACGAGTACTACATCACGCACACCGATGGCTATTGGCGTGTTCAGGATTGCGAGGCCCTCAACGATAAGGGCCACTTTACTGACTGCTCCGAGCTGGTCAACACGGTCTGCGAGGTCGTCGAACTGCCGTGGATCTGCGGCAAGAGCCTGCACGACAGCTTCTCGGGCGCCACGGTCTACGAGGCCGTCGCTGCTTAACAGCCAACACTCGATATTCTCTCGCAACCGCCGGCGCCGCCCCCGCGCCGGCGGTCTTTTTTGTCGATATGCTTATGTAGGGACGACCATAAACAACGAGCTTATTGACGATAGTCAAAACTCGGACTAATGTAGAGATATGAATTGGTCAAAACTCGGACTATCGAATGGCGGGAGAGATGAATAGTACAGTTAGCCCGGTCGATTTCGACCGGATGCTCAACGGGCTTGATCGTATCTATTCGGAGTTCGCGCGCACTTGCGGTCTTTCGGACTGCGCCTACTGGATGCTCGTCGACACGAGTGCAGCGGGCGGAAGCGTTGCCGTGAGTCGGCTGACGAGTGAATGGTTCTACAGCAAACAGACCATCAATTCGGCGATTAAGACGCTTAGGGCGCGAGGGCTTGCGACGTTGGAGTTTGCCGAGGGCAGTCGTAAGAACAAGGTTGTGCGACTGACCGAAGAAGGCGTGCGGTTTGCCAAGCGCTACGCGTTGCCGGCGCAAAAAGCCGAGCAACAGGCATTCGAGGCGCTCGAGCCGTGGGAACAGCGCGAGATCATGCGCTTGGTCGGTAAGTTCTCCCACGTTCTGAACGAAGAGTGCGAGGCATTTAAACGGCAAGTGGTCGCCGAGAACGAGGCTGACGATAAGGGCGAGGGGGACACATGCGACTCTTAATGAGGTTTATGAGGCCGTACCGCGGTCTGATTGCGGTGACGCTGTTTGCGGTGCTGATAGATAACGTCGGTACGCTGTTGGTTCCCACGATGCTGGCGAATATGGTCAACACCGGTATTACCACGGGCGATGTCGACTATATTTTACGCAACGGCCTGTATATGCTTATCGCGACCGGCATGGCCAGCGGCGGCACGGTGCTGGGCTGCTATCTTTCGGCGCGCCTGGCCGCCAACGTGGCCTGCGATATCCGCAATGCCGTGTACGACAAGTCGCTCGAACTCGCGGCCAGCGACTTTGAGCGCTTTGGCACGGGTTCGATGATCACACGCTCGCTCAACGACATCAACGTGATTCAGCAAGCTGTCCTTCAGACGATTCAGTTGGTGCTGCCGGTGCCGTTCTTGGCCGTGGCAGGCATCATCTTTGCCTGGTTCATCGATCCCGCCATGGGCACGCTGCTGGGCGTGGTGGTTGCGATCGTGCTGGTGGCGGCGGTCTTTACGGTGGCTAACGCCGCGCCGATCTTTATGCGCCTGCAGAGCTTTATCGACCGCATGAACGTGGTGCTGCGCGAGAACATCGTGGGCGTGCGCGTCATCCGCGCATTTAACAAGGAGCGCCACGAGGAGCGGCGCCTGGACGAGGTGTTTAGCGATTACGCGGCCAACGCCATCAAGGTCAACCACTTGTTTGTGGGTCTCGACAGTTCCAGCTTCTTTTTGATGAACATCGCCGAGGTGGCGGTGCTGTGGGTGGGCGGCAACCGCGTGGGCGTCCACGCCATGCAAATCGGCAGCATCTCGGCCGTGCTGGAGTACGCGATCTTGATCCTGTTCTTTGTGATGATGGCGCAGATGGTGATTCTGACGCTCCCGCGCGCCGCCGCATGCCTGAACCGTGCACAGCAGGTGCTCGAAATCAAGCCGAGCATTGTAGACGGCAAGGCTACGCTGGGCGACGGGGCGCCTGAGTCCGCAGATGGTGCCGACGCGGTTGCCGTGTTCGACCATATGTCGTTCCGTTTTGACGATGCCGACGAGGACACCCTGTGCGACCTGAGCTTTGCCTGTCGCCGTGGCCAGACCACGGCGATTGTAGGCTCAACGGGCTCGGGCAAGTCAACGGTGGCCAAGCTCTTGTTGCGTTTCCACGATGCCACGAAGGGCGCCATTCGCCTGAATGGCATCGATCTGCGCGACCTTTCGCAAGGTGAGATTCGCGGGCATATCGCTTACGTGCCGCAGAAGGCGTGGCTGTTCTCGGGTACGGTGGCGAGCAACCTGCGCTTTGGCAACGAGGGCGCGACCGAGGCTGACATGCTCCATGCGCTGGAGGTTGCCCAGAGCACCTTTGTGCTCGATCAGCCCCAGGGGCTCGATACTCCGGTATCCCAGGGCGGCACGAACTTCTCGGGCGGTCAGCGCCAGCGCCTGGCGATCGCCCGCGCACTCATGAAGCATGCCGATCTATATATCTTCGATGACAGTTTTTCGGCCCTGGACTTTAAGACCGATGCCGCCCTGCGCCATGCGCTGCAGGACGAGACGCGCGATGCCGCGGTGCTCATCATCGCGCAACGTATCTCGACTATTTTGCATGCCGATCAGATCGTGGTGCTCAAAGACGGCGAGATCGTGGGCCTAGGCACGCACGACGAGCTCATGGAAACCTGCGAGGTGTACCGCGCTATCGCGGAATCGCAGATGAAGGGAGGTGAGTAGCATGACCGAGGAGCTCAAAAAACAGGGCATCGTCGATGATGCCGCGGTTGAGGAGACAGTTGAGGAGACGGGCGCCATGCCCGGCCTGGACGAAGCCGCCAAGGCGGCCGAGCGCGAGGCTCGCCGCCAAGCGCTCTACGAGGAAAACGAACGTGCCGAGGACGAGCGCGCCCGCGCCGAGGCAGAGCGTATGCGCGACGTGGACGACGAAGACGAGGACGAGACGCCTCGGGATACCTGGGCGACGGTGCGCCGCCTGTGGAGTGAGGCTGCCGGCGACCATTGGCGCTTCTATATCGTGTTCGCGAGCATTGTGTTCTATGTCATCTTTAACACTGCCGCGCCGGCATATAGCGCCCGCGTGATCGATGAGCTGTGGGGGCACATGAAGCTGGCGTTTGCCAACAACACTACCTTCAGCATTACCTGGGAGAATTGCGGCAGGACCATCTTCATCTACTTTATGATCTGGACCGCCGCCGCCTCGTTCTACGCACTCCAGAGCTTTTTGATGTCGAGCGTTGCCGAGCGCCTCAACCTGCGCCTACGCAACCGCATCGCACAAAAGCTCAACCGTCTGCCGCTTGCCTACTTTGACGCGCATCGTCCCGGCGAGGTCGTCAGCCGTGCGACCAACGACTTGGACAAGATGTCCGAGAGCATGCAGCGCGGCTTGCTGCAGCTTCTGGTGTCAATCGGTACCGTGGTGGGCGCCGTGAGCGTGATGTTCGTGTTTAGTGTGCCGCTCACGCTTGTATTTTTGTTCTTTACGGCGCTTTCGCTGCTGGTGACGAAGGTCGTTTCGCGCCGCACGCACGATGTGACGGGCGAGCGCCAGGAGTGGGTGTCCAAGATTACGAGCGCGGTCGAGGAAGGCTACTCGGGCCGTCTGGTAATCCGTGCGTTTAACCGCGAGCGCCAGAGCTCTGCCGAGGTGCACGAGGCTTCGAAGGAGCTGGCGCGCGTGAGCACCAAGGCCGACTTTATGATTAACGCCGTCGGTCCCGCAGTGCGCTTTATCGGCCGCTTGGCGCAAATCGTGATTGCGCTTGTGGGCTGCAGTATGTTGGTTGCCGGGCATATGACCGTCGGCGTGTTCCAGGCGTTCTTCCAGTTTATCTACGAGGCATCCGAGCCCATGACGCAGCTGTCGTTTACCTTTAACTCGCTGCAGAGCGCGCTGGCGAGCGCCGAGCGCGTGTTCGACCTGCTCGACGAGCCCGAGATGGAAGCCGATCCGTTGCCGGCGGCCGCCGCCAAGCTGCCGGGCAAGGTGGAGGGCCGTGTTGCCTTTGAACACGTGCGTTTTGG
>CAJMOL010000062.1 GCA_905215095.1 uncultured bacterium
CCCAATGCTCGGCCGTACTCGAAATCGTAAGCCAACCGTCACTCTTAAGATTCTTGCTAAACGCAATCTGGTCGGCCGACGAACCCTTGAGCAGTGCAAAGATGCCGTTAAGACGCGCGCTTCGGCCGAACGTGCGCTCATAGGTGCCCTGCGTCATGTAAAGCGTGTTGCCCAGATAGTTAAGCGAAATGTCGCTGACTTTGACCTTGGCAACATTGAGCGACGAATCCTGGACGTGAGCCGTATCGCCCGGCTGAATCCCCAGCACCAGCTGTGAACTTTTGCTCAGATACACGTCTCCGTCACGCAAAGGCAGCGGTTCTTTGGACTCATCCTCCAGACGCACGTAATCGCCCAAGTCACTCGTGCGGTCATCGGGCACCACGATCAGCTGCACGGTCTCGCTCTTACCGCCAAACGTAAAGGTGACGTTGTCGGTCATAATCGGCAGCGTCGAAGTCACGGTCACGTTGGAATCATTGGACGCGCTGCGCCCATCCAATGCCGCGCACGTCTGTGAAAAATCGTCGGGATTGGCGACCGCCAGCAGATCGTAGCGCGTGACGTGGCCGTACTGCTTGGGCGACAGCGCGACCGACGTATCACGAATGCCCATGCCGCAAATTACAAGCGCTGTGCAGCCCGCGATGCCAAAGATGGTCATAAAGGCGCGCTTTTTGTAGCGGAACAGGTTACGTGCTGCCACCTTGTTCAAAAAGCTCATACGTCGCCAAATAAAGCCGATGCGCTCAAGCAAGATGCGCGAGCCGGCACGCGGGGCCTTGGGACGCATAAGCGAGGCTGGGGTCTCGGACATCTCGTGGCGGCAGGCGATAATCGTAGCGCCCACCACGCCCACGGCAAACAGCGCCACCGACACGAGCGACGACACGATGTCGTACGAAAGCAGCATCTGGGGCAGTGAGTACATGTCGTCAAACACCGTAAACAGGAACAGCGGCAGGCCCACAAATCCGATGATGTTGCCGAGCACGCCGCCGATCAGACAAGCCCACAGCGCATAGTCCACGTATTTGGACAGGATGCGTCCGCGCGAATAACCGAGTGCCTTATACAGGCCGATGAGCGTGCGCTCCTCCTCGACCATACGCGTGGCGGTGGTAAGGCTGATGAGCACGGCGACGATAAAGAAGATGAACGGGAACACCGTGGCGATGGCCTCAATTGACGAGCTATCGCTTTCCACGCTCGAGTAGCTTGCGATATTGCCGCGGTCCTGGATGTACCACGTACATTCGCCTAGATCGGAAAGCTCGGCGCGGGCATCGGCGAATTGTTGGTTGGCGGCGGCGCGGCGCTGGTCCAACTCGGCCTGAGCTTGGACGCGCTCCTCGCTGCCCTCGGCCATACGGTCGATGTTGCCCTGTTCAATCCCAAAGAGCATATTCGCCTGGCGTTCGGCCGCATCTAAGCTTGCCGGCGTGTCAACCGTCAACTCCTGAGCACGTGCCTTCTCACGCTCCTCGCGGATCTTCTCGATATTGCCCTTGACCTCGTTGATCTTTGTCGTGTAGGCGTCCGAATAGGAGCTGAGGCTCTTGGCTCCCTCGACGATCACGTGGACCGAGGAGTAGGAAGAAGATGTCGCGGCGTCCTCGTTCACATAGAACTTATAGTCCGCAGCCGAAGCAGCGCGAAAGGCGTTGACTGTCGAGTCGGAGCTCACGTCGGTGGGATCGAGGACCTCGGCCGTAATGGTGTAATCGCCCGCGGCAAACTGGTCCTTGGCGCTTTGATTGGACGAGCTCGCGTCATTGGCGGCAAAACTCACCGTATCGCCGATTTTCTTGCCCGATGCCTTCAGGAACTTCGAAGTCACCGCGACCTCATCGGCGCTCTCGGGCAAATCACCGCTCACCAGCACCGGTTGATCGATATTCTCCTTGGAAAGACTTTGCACGATCACGCGCTCGCGTGTTGTGCCCACGGCGGTGTAGGCGGTCTCGGTGTAGATGCCCTCGGCCGTCTCGACACCATCGACCTCTTGAATGGCGTCGAGATCATCGTCGGTCAGGCCATAGGTCGACTGCACGTTAATGTCATAGACATTTTGCTGGTCGAAGTAGGCGTCAACCGAATCGCACAGGTCCTCGCAACCCGCCTTAAGGCCGCACATCACGCTCACGCCAAGCGCGGTGATGACCACGATAGACAAGAAGCGCTTAAGACTGCCGCGGATTGTACGGTAGATGTCACGGCGAAAAACCGTCGGCACCATATCGTTTGAGCTCTGAGCGGTGCGGTAGGTCGCAAACTCCCGGTCGCGACCCGCGCGCTCCGTATCGTGGTTTTGGCTGTTTTGGCGGTCCTGGTCCATGGGCGCTACCACTCGATCGTCTCGATAGGCACGGGATTTTGCTGGACCGTCTCGCTCTCCACGCGACCGCTCTTAAAGCGAATCAGGCGATCGGCCATGGGCGCAAGCGCGGAGTTGTGCGTGATGATGATGACCGTAATGCCCTGCTTGCGGCAGGTATCCTGCAGCAGCTGCAAGATCTGCTTGCCGGTTTTATAGTCAAGCGCGCCCGTGGGCTCGTCGCACAAAAGCAGCTTGGGGTTCTTTGCCAGTGCGCGGGCAATGGACACGCGCTGCTGCTCGCCGCCCGAAAGCTGCGCGGGGAAGTTGGCGAGGCGCTCGCCCAGGCCAACCTGGCAAAGCGTTTGCTCGGCATCGAGCGAATCGGGGCAGATCTGAGCTGCAAGCTCAACGTTTTCGAGCGCCGTCAGGTTGGGAACCAGATTGTAGAACTGAAAGACAAAGCCGACGTCGGCGCGGCGGTACTCCACAAGCTGCGCCTCGTTGGCAGAGCTCACGTCGCGCCCGTCCACTGTCACGGAGCCGGAGGTTACCGTATCCATGCCGCCTAGGATGTTGAGCGCCGTAGTCTTGCCGGCGCCCGAAGCGCCCAGGATAATGGCGAGCTCACCGCGCTCAACGGTAAAGCTCGCGCCGTCGAGCGCATGGATGCGGGCATCGCCCTCGCCGTATGCTTTGATGACGTCTTTGAATTCGATATAGGCCATCGATCGGTTCCCATCTGGTCGGATAACTCTTTAGTATTACCCATTTCACGCCGACCAAAAAGGGACAGGTTCATTTTGGCAGGTTTTATATGGGGAAACGACAGCCATAGATGAGGCGCCGGGGAGGCAGAGAAATCATCGACGGGGTCAGGCCGACCGCCAAACACAACGCACGCATCTCTATCTGTCAGCCGAATCATTCGAACAGCTGTTCGTTTTTATGATATGATTCCACTATCTAAGCAGGCCAATACGCAGAAAGGCGGCCAACATGGCGTTCGACTTTAAGAAGGAATGCAAGGAGCTCTACAAACCTGCAAGCAAGCCGAGTATCGTAACTGTCCCGCCTATGAGCTACGTTGCCGTTCGCGGAAAGGGCGACCCAAATACCGAAGGTGGCGAGTATCAAAATGCCCTGCCGCTGCTTTACGGCATCGCCTATACCGTCAAGATGTCGAAGAAAGGCTCAAGGAGTATCAAGGGCTATTTCGACTTTGTGGTACCGCCGCTCGAGGGTTTCTGGTGGCAAGACTCCCCGAGCGGCGACATCGATTATGTACGCAAGGACGATTTCAACTTTATCTCGTGCATCCGCCTGCCCGATTTCGTCACTCAGGATGACTTTGACTGGGCGGTCGCGGAAGCCACGGCCAAAAAGAAACTGGACTTTTCTGCCGTCGAGCTGCTTAAAGTTGACGAGGGCCTCTGCGTTCAATGCATGCACACCGGGCCCTACGACAACGAACCGGCGACCGTAGGCGCTATGAATGAATACACGACCGAGCAGGGCTATGTCCCCGACTTCTCAGACACCCGTTTCCATCACGAAATCTATCTCTCCGATCCACGCAAATGTGCACCGGAGAAACTTAAGACTGTGGTTCGTCATCCTATCAAGCGCGCTGAATAGCGTGGAGCGTCATCTCACGCGCTAGGTTTTAAGCCAGCCAACCAGCCGCCTCCTAGGCCGTCCGGTAATTATCTTGACGCGGCCCGTCGCATCTTATAAGTTTGTTTTGCTAAAGCTGGAAAGCCTCTCAACGATGCGCAACTCCAGCTCTTTTTCTATCAAGAGGCTTAAATGAAATACCGGAAGTCGCGGATATCCATCAACGAACAAATAGCACTATTGACAGAATACAGGAGTCTTAAGTGCTCTGATCAAAGCGAACTCGAGCGAGCTTTGGTCGAAGTCGGCCACTACAGACTGTCGGCCTACTGTTTTCCCTACAAAACCAAATGCAAGTCCGGGATTACCATCTTTCGCGAAGGCACAACATTCGAAACCATCATCTACACGTATGAATTTGACCGAGCCCTCCGGCAGTTAATGTTTGATGCGGTCGGCAGAATTGAGATCTACCTCAAAAGCAGAATTGCCTATCTTGCCTCTGAGGAACGCGGGCCTTTCTGTTACCCAGATGTCGCCATAACGAGGCTCAACTCGGCATGTCCATCGCGCTTTGCGCCGCGCTGGGCTACGCAGCCGTCTTTGGCAGCGCCACCAATACGCTGCTCGCACCCATCCTGATTGGCTGCGAAGTCTTCGGCTTTGGTGACTTGCCGATGTTCTTTATTGTCTGCGTTGTGGCTTATCTGTTCAACATGGATAAGTCGATCTACGCCCTGCAGAAGCGGGCGTAGAAAGATGTCCAAGCAAGCGGTCTCAACCGGAAACGGCATCCCACTCTAAGGCTGTATTCCGGGACACGGTTTCCGTTTGGGACGCCATTCGGAAAGCGCATCCCGTTCTTTCACGGCGTCTTGGCTATGCAAAGTGCTCGAACGTTATTCCTCGTACGCGCCCTCGAGCCGAAGCAGCCACTCCTTGCGGTCAAGCCCGCCGGCATATCCGTTGAGCGAACCATCGGCGGCAACCACGCGATGGCACGGCACGATAATCGAAACAGGGTTGCGAGCGACCGCAGCCCCCACCGCACGGGGGGACACAACGGGCGCCTCGTTTCCCGGTACACGATGGCGGGCGGCGACACGAGCCGCAATTTCGCCATAAGTGGCGACCTCGCCACGCGGGATAGAAAGCAGCTCAAACCAAACCTCGCGCTGAAACGCCGTGCCAATCATATGCAACGGCGGCGTAAACCGAGGCTCCTGCCCCGCAAAATAAGCATTCAGCCAAGCCCAAGAACGCTCAAGCACCGAAGAAGCCGCACCATTTGCCGGATCCACCGAAGACATACCGCCGGCGCCAGAAACCGCATCGGCACCTTCAACGTGCTCCGCATCTTCTTTGAGCAGCGTAGAGCCAAAGTGCTCCTGTCCCTCAAACCAAAGCCCCGTCAGACCGCGGCCATCAGCGGCAAGCAAGATTTCGCCCAAAGGCGAAGCAAACGTCGTCGTGACCACCTGCGGCTCCTTTCAAAACTCCGCAAACATAATACCGCGAACTGTGCAGACAACCCCGCAGATACGTCTGGGCGGGCTCGTAATTGTTTAAGCGAGGCTGTTTTCCCCAATCAAGCGAAGAAGACGCGGGGCATCGACGCCAGAGCGGTACCTCTATCAGCTGAGCTCTAATACTTTCCCGAGAAGTGAACGAGTCAAAACGGACCCCCGAAACATCGACACTTTTGGTGGCTTATTTCCTGCGGTTTTATCATTGGAATCCTGCGGTTTTGGCTGTAAAAAGTGTGGATGCTTCAGGGGTCCAAATAAGGTCATTCACTTCTCGGGAAAAGTATTAGACCTGATTATGGGAAGGCTGTCCGGATGTGGCCGCGAGGCTTGCGAAGGCCAGATCGGGGCAGTCGCCAAGGCTGTTTGGGTAATTTTGGGGCTGATCGGGGCAGTCGCCAAGGCTGTTTGGGTGATTTTGGGGCTGATTGGGGCGATCGCCGGGGTTGTCTGGGCGACTTTGGGTGTGGCAGGGGTAATTGCCGGCGATACCGAAGCAACTTGGGGTCTGCCGGGATGATTGTCGGTTATGTAGAGGCGGTATCAGCCTCGATTGGGATGGTTATTGGAGCTGCCGAAGCGGTTTTGGGTGCCACGGCGCCCTTTTGGCTTAGCAGATAAAACAAAACAGCCCAGAGGCATAGCCTCTGGGCTGCGAACATTTGGTGGGCGTTACAAGATTTGAACTTGTGACCTCTTCCGTGTCAGGGAAGCGCTCTCCCCCTGAGCTAAACGCCCGATCAAGGGTGCGCAAGTGCGCAAGGGATAATATAACGGAGCTTGAACTCGGTGGCAAGAATATTTTTTAAAATCGCTAACGTTGTGGAATCAAAGGGCTTTGTCGCGCCCATTTTAAAAGAGCTCGCTGCCGTGATTTGGCTGTCGCATAATGCAAGGCCATTGCGGTATCGAGCTATGGAAAGACGCCTGCGGAATTGTCCTACCGATAAGCGGACAAGCCCCCAGCTGGTGCCTTCGCCGTGGTAAGGTAAGCCGAATTGTTTCCAGGCTGTTTCGGGGGAGCGGGATGAGCAAAGAGCGTGTCGAGCAGGTCGAAGGCGCAGGGGCTTCGGTGCCGATGACCGATATATCGAACATTGATGTGCCCGAGGGTACCGATGAGCTCAGCCGCAGCACCCGCCGTGCATGGCGCGACCGCCTCAACGACGCCCAGACGCGCAAGATGATCGTGGGCATGTTGGCTACGCTCGTGGGCGGCTCGTTTTGGGGCTTCTCGGGCACCAGCGCGAGTTTTTTGTTCGATACCTACCATGTCGATACGCTGTGGCTTATGAGCGTGCGTCAGATTCTCGCCGGCCTGCTCTTTATGGCTGTGGTTGTCACGCGCGATCGCGCACGCCTGGTCAAGCTTTGGACGACGCCCGCTGATCGCAAGCAGCTGCTGCTCTTTACCGCTTTTGGCCTGCTGTTCAACCAGTTTTGCTATCTTTCGGCCGTGCGCCTGACGAACGCCGGAACCGCGACGGTGCTCCAGTGCCTGCAGCTCGTTATCATCATGGGCTACACCTGCGCGATCGATCGCCGCATGCCGCGTACTCGCGAAGTCATCGGCATTGGCCTGGCTCTGGGTGGAACCTTTTTAATCGCCACCGGCGGCGACCCCACGAGCCTGAGCATCTCGCCGCTCGGTCTGGTGGCGGGTCTTATGTGCGCGGTGAGCGCCGCCTGCATGGCGGTGATTCCCGCCAAGATTCTGCCCGAATACGGCAGCCCCATCGTTACGGGCTCAGCCATGCTCACGGCTGGTATCGTCACCTGCACTATCGTGCAGCCTTGGGCCCATATGCCGGCGCTCGATGCCGCCGGCGTCGAGGCGCTCGCGGTGTTTGTGGTCGTGGGCTCGTTTTTGGCGTACATGCTCTATATGCAGGGCGTCAAGGACATCGGCTCGGTGCGTGCGAGCTTGATCGGAACCGTGGAGCCGGTTTCGGCGACCATCACGAGTGCCGTTATGCTGGGCACGGTGTTTTTGCCGACCGATCTTATCGGCTTTGCCATGATCATCGTGATGATGTTCCTCACGGTGTAGCCTCTGCGGTTGCTATAAAGGATAATAGGCTGGCGGCGCGTTGCTTTGGCGGCGCGCCTTTGTCTATAGAGAGGACCTCTTATGAAGTACTTTGGCACCGACGGATTTCGCGGCGAGGCCAACGTTGGGCTGACCGTGGAGCACGCGTACAAGATCGGCCGCTTTGTGGGCTGGTATTACGGCGCCAGGCGCGGGGCCAAGGCGCGCGTGATCGTGGGTAAGGACACGCGTCGCTCGAGCTATATGTTCGAGGCGGCGCTGGTGAGCGGCCTG